>JAPJRA010000089.1 GCA_030824835.1 Geminicoccaceae bacterium
TTTCAGCGCGCGATCATGCCGGGCGCCGGCAAGGATTGGCCTTTGGGTCTGACCCTGGACGAGATGCCCCGGTTGGCGGACCTCCTGCGGGTCATGGGCGGCGGGTCACCGCGCGCGCGCAAGCTGGCCCGCTGAGCGATGGGTGCGATGCAGCTGACCCTGTTCGACGTGCTCGCGATCGCGTTCGTGGGCATCTCGGCGCTGGCGGCGTTGATCCGCGGCGCGGTGGCCGAGGTCATGGGACTGGTCAGCTGGCTGGGCGCCGCCGTCGTGGCTCTGCTGGTGCTGCCGTATGCCGCCCCATTGGTGCGGCCGGTGATCGCTGGCGAGGGTCTGGCCGACGCCGTGGCCTATGCCGGCGTCTTCGCGGTGGCGCTGGTCACGCTTAAGCTGCTGACGGGCATGATCAGCGGCGCCGTGTCCGGCAGCGTGCTCGGGCCGCTCGACAAGCTGCTGGGGCTCGCGTTTGGCGCGGCGCGTGGCGCCGTCCTGGTCTGTGCCGTCTATCTGGTGGCGAGCTTTCTGATCAAGCCCGAGCTCCAGCCGGACTGGGTGCAGCAGGCCTATTTGATCGAACCGGTCCGGAAGGGGTCGTCGATGCTCGAGAACCTGCTCCCGGAGTGGTATCGACGTGGCGGGCCGGGCCAGCCTGCGCCCGACGCCACCACGGCCGGAAAGGGCTATACCGATCAGCAACGGCAGGCGGTGGACAGCCTGCTGACAGCTAAACCATGAGGTTGGCCGACTTGACCGATGACCCACGCGGCATGGCGTTCGACGACGACAAGCCAAAGGACGAATGTGGCATCTTCGCGATCTACGGGCATGGCCAGGCGGCCCCTCACGCGGCGCTCGGCCTGCACGCCCTGCAGCATCGCGGCCAGGAAGCGGCGGGCATCGTCAGCTTCGACGGCACCCATTTTCACAGCCATCGCGCCGTAGGGCTGATCGGCGACACCTTCAGCCGGCGCTCGGTGATCGACGGGCTTCCGGGGCATGCCGCGATCGGTCATGCGCGCTACTCGACAACCGGCGCCAGCATGCTGCGCAACGTGCAGCCATTGTTCGCCGACTTCGCGTTCGGCGGTCTCGCCGTCGGTCACAACGGCAACCTGACCAACGCGATGCAGCTGCGCCGCCGCCTCGTCGCCGACGGCTCACTGTTCCAGTCGACCAGCGACACCGAGGTGATCATCCACCTGATCGCCCGCAGCCAGCAGCAGAGCATCATCGCCCGCGTGGTCGACGCGCTGCGGGAGGTCGAGGGCGCATGGTCCCTGGTCGGGCTGTACGACGACGGCATCATCGGCGGCCGCGATGCCCTGGGCGTGCGGCCGCTGGTGCTCGGCCAGCTGGATGGCGCCTGGATCCTGGCCTCCGAAACCTGTGCTCTGGATATCCTGGGTGCGGAGTTCGTGCGCGACGTCGAGCCCGGCGAGGTCGTCGTGATCGACGCCGAGGGCGTGCACAGCCTGCGCCCGTTCGCACCGGAGCCCAGGCGCTTTTGCATCTTCGAGTATGTCTATTTCGCCCGTCCCGACAGCGTCGTCGAAGGCTTGGGCGTCTACGATATCCGCAAGCATATCGGTGCCGAGCTCGCCCGGGAAAGCGGTGTCCCCGCCGACGTGGTGGTGCCGGTGCCGGACAGCGGCGTGCCGGCGGCGATCGGCTACGCGCAGGAATCCGGGATCGGCTTCGAGCTCGGCATCATCCGCAACCACTATATAGGCCGCACCTTCATCGAGCCGACCGACCATATCCGCAATCTCGGCGTGAAGCTGAAGCACAATGCCAACCGCGTGACGCTGGCCGGCAAGCGTGTGGTACTGGTCGACGACAGCATCGTCCGCGGCACGACCTCGACTAAGATCGTGGGCATGGTGCGGGCCGCGGGCGCCACCGAGGTGCACATGCGGATCGCTAGCCCGCCGACGACCCACAGCTGCTATTACGGCGTCGACACGCCCGAACGTAGCCAGCTGATGGCGGCCCGCCATTCGGTCGACGAGATGGCGCGGATCATCGGTGTCGACAGCCTGGCCTTCCTGTCGATCGATGGCCTCTACCGCGCCGTCGGCGAGGCGCGCCGCGACGGGGCGCTGCCGCAATATTGCGACGCCTGCTTCACCGGTGAGTACCCGACCAAGCTCACCGACATGGATGGCGACTTCTGCAGCGCGCAGCTGAGCCTGATGCTCGAGGACGCGTGAGTATGGCCGCGGACCGGCGACTGAACGGAAGTGTCGTGGCGATCACCGGCGCCTCGCGCGGCTTCGGCGCCGCCGTGGCCGAGCTGTGCGCCGCGGAAGGCGCCAAGCTCGTGCTGGTGGCACGCACCCGCGGCGCCCTTGAGGAGGTCGACGACCGGGTCCGCCGCCATGGCGAGGAGGCGACGCTGGTCGCGCTCGACATCACCGACGGCAAGATGGTGGACACGTTGGGGCGCGCGTTGTTCGAACGCTTCGGCCGCCTGGACGGGCTCGTCGGTGCCGCGGCCGAGCTGGGGCCGATCACGCCGGTGAGCCATCTCGAGGGCAAGGTGCTCGAGCGTGTCATGGCCGTGAACGCGCTGGCGAACCATCGCCTGATCCGCAGCCTCGACCCGCTGCTGCGGCTGGCGCCGGCCGGCCGCGCGGTGTTCGTGACCGATGGCGCCGCCGCCTCGGCGCAGGCCTATTGGGGCGGCTATGCCGCGAGCAAGGCGGCGCTCGAGATGCTGGTCCGGACCTACGCGGCCGAGCTCAGGCTGACCAACGTGCGGGCCAACCTGTTCGACCCCGGGCCAATGGCGACCAAGCTGCGGGCGCAGGCCTTTCCGGGCGAGAATCCGTCGACGGTCACGCCACCCACCGAGGCGGCCCCGGCGATCATCGAGCTGCTGACGCCCGCGTGCGCCCTCCAGGGCCAGATCGTCCGGCGGCTTCAGTCCGGGTCGTAGGGGTTCTCGCGATGCCGGACATGGAACCGGATGGGCACGCCCCATAGGTCGAAGCTGTCGCGCAGGCCGGCCGCCAGAAAACGCAGGTAGCTGTCGGGCAGCGCCTCGGCCGATTTGTTGGCGAACAGCACGAAGGTCGGCGGTCGTGCCGTGGTCTGGGTGGCGTAGCGGATCTTGACCCGCCGACCTTGGGCCAGGGGCGGCGGATGCCGTTCCAGCGCGGCGGCCAGCCAGCGGTTCAGCGCGGCCGTGGGGACGCGGCTGTCCCAGCGGGCGTAGGCGCCGACGACCGCCGGGAGCAGCGTCTCGACCTTTCGGCCCGTCAGCGCCGACAGTGCCACGCACGGCACGCCCCTGACATCGGCGAGTTCGACCGTCAGACGGTCGCGCACCGCCGACATGGCCGCATTGGTGTCGGTGATCAGGTCCCACTTGTTCAGGACGACGACCAGCGCCCGACCTTCCTGCGCCACGAGGCGGGCGATGGTCAGGTCCTGGCGCTCCAGCGGCACCGTGGCATCCACGACCAGCGCCACCACGTCCGCAAACTTCAACGACCGCAGCGTGGCGGAGGTCGAGAGCTTCTCGAGCTTGGCCTCGACCCGGGCCTTCTTGCGCAACCCCGCCGTATCGACGAGCTCGATGACGCGTCCGTTCCAGGTAAAGCGCAGGGAGACGCTGTCGCGGGTCAGGCCGGGCTCCGGCCCGGTCAGCATCCGCTCCTCGGAAATCAGGCGGTTGACCAGGGACGACTTGCCTGCATTCGGCCTGCCGATGATCGCCAGACGCAGCGGTCGGTCCGGCCGCTCGTCGCCATCGGTGGCAGGCGGCTCGTCCGCCTCTTGAGGCTCGTCGCGATGGAGATAGGGCCGCAATGCCGCCAGGAGATCGGGAACACCATCGCCGTGCTCGCCGGATACCGGCACGGGCTCGCCAAGGCCCAGCGACCAAGCCTCGATCGCCTGAGCCTCGGCCGCTCGGCCTTCGCATTTGTTGGCCAGAACCAGGATCGGCTTCTTCTGCCGGCGCAGCTCCTCGGCGATCTCGAGGTCGCCCGTGGTAATGCCGCTGCGCGCGTCGACCACGAACAAGCCGACATCGGCCTCGGCCAGACCGTCCATCGCCTGCTGATGCAGCCGACCGGCCAGGCTTTCGGCCGAGCCAAGTTCCAGACCGGCCGTGTCAATCACGCGGAACTCGTCGGCACCGAGACGGCATATGCCCTCGATCCGATCGCGGGTAACGCCCGGCGTATCGTCGACGATGGCGCGCCGTCGCCCGATCAGCCGGTTGAACAGGGTCGACTTGCCGACATTGGGGCGGCCAAGAATGGCCACGGTGGGAATGCTCACGCCATTACCTGAATGCGATCACTTTGGCGCCGTCGGTGAGGACGAACACCGAGCCGTCAGCAACGGCCATCGGCACCGATACTGGCCCGCCGGCGGCGGCTTTACCCAGCACTTCGCCAGTGTAGGGCGAAATGCTATAAATGTCGCCTTCCGAGCTGGCGACCAGCAGCCGGTCGCTGACCAGGATCGGCCCGACCCATCGGATCCGGCGGGAATCGATGTTGGTGGGGTCGACCAGGGTCGGCAATGGGCTGATCCAGCGAATCCGGCCCCCCTGCAAGAGCAGGCAGACCAGCTCGTTGCGCTCGGTAATGATGTAGATGAAGCTCCCGGCGACCCAAGGGGTCTGCGTCGACGTTACGTCGGCAGTCCACAGCCGATCGCCACGCATCAGATCGAAGGCGGCCATCTCACCGCTGGCGCCCGCGACGATGACACGTCCCTCCGTGATCACCGGATCGGCCACGATGTCGGATATGGCGCCAATCGCCAGCGTGCGGCGCGGGCGTAGCACGGTCTCGTTCCAGATCGGCTGCCCGCTCTGCAACGACAACGCCACGACCTCGCCGGAGCCGTAGGCCGAGACCACGATCTCGTCGGTTGCCGCCGGGGATGCGCCGCCCAGCATGCCGACCTGCTCGAACAGCCCGGCATGCTGCCACAGAATGTCGCCGGTGGCGCCGTCCAGGGCATAGAGCTGGCTGTCGTCGGTGGGCACCAGCACCTTGCCGGCGACCAGCGTCGGTGTCGTCCGCATGGGCGCCTGCAGCTGGCGGCGCCACAGCTCCTTGCCGGTCCCGGCGTCGACCGCGAAGATCATGCCGTTGCCGGCGACCACGTAGGCACGACCGTCCGCGACCGCGATCGCACCGCTGACGAGGCGATCGATGACCTCGACGTTCTCTGCCTCGAATTCCCAGAGCTGCTTGCCGTCGGCCGCGTTCAGCGCCACCGCTATGCCATCGGCGTCGACGGCATAGACCGTCCCGCCGGCGATGACGGGACCGGTCAGGATCAACGAGCGGCCACCCGAGGCCGCACCGATGCCAGTCCGCCACGCCTCCGTGATGGTCTCCGCGGCGGCAACATGCTGCATGGCGTGGACGGCGTTACCGCCGGATTGCGGCCAGGCCGCGTTGCGCTCGGGCGGGGGCAGCGTGATGTTCAGGGAAGCGATGCGTGGATCGGCGCTGAGCTGATCCTCGATCAGCAGCACCGCCTTGCGCTCGCCGGGCAGCGGTGGCGCCGACGATTCACCGAGCCAGGTGCCTTCGCCGCAACCCGCAAGCGCGCTGGCGGCGGCCGTGGCGAGCAGCGTCCTTCGCTGCACTCGATAGCTAACGAGCTGGCCTGCGTCGCCGGCCCGCCGATCGCCTGCAACAGCTCGTCGGCGCGACGCTGCTGCGAGGGTGGCACGCCGACTTCCTTGCTGAGCTCTTCGAGGATCTGCCTGGCCTTGGCGAGGTCCCCGGTGCGGATCGCCAGCAGCGCCAGCAGCTCACGGGCTTGGTTGCGCCAGGGCGCATCGCCCGTCGCCAGCGGTTCCAGGGCGCGGGTCAGCTCGGCCGGATCTGCCGTCTCCAGCTGGCGTTCTGCCGCGAGGAGGACGCCGAGCTCACGCAGGATCGGGCCGTCGTTCGCGGTCGCGCTCAGATCATCGAGCGCCGTGATGGCGCCTGGCTGATCCTTCAGGGCCAGCTTGGCCTCGGCTTCCTTGAGCCGGGCCAGGGCAACGAACCCGGTCTTGCCGTCGGCGGCCAGCGCCGCGAACTGATCGGCGGCTTCCTTGTCGCGCGCGGCCTCCAGCGCGTCGTCGGCAGCGACGAATCGCAGCGCTTCGGCCGCCCGCTCCTGCTGGCGCCAATGGTCCCAGGCGACCTTGCCCGCCGTTCCCGCGACCGCCAGCACCGCGAGCGCGATCAGCACCGACCCGTAGCGAAGCCAGAGCTTCTTCATCTGGTCGCGGCGCAGGTCCTCGTCGACCTCGCGGATAAACTCTTCCGATTTCACGTCTGATCCCTTAACGGTAGATCAGCTCACGACTGATGCATCTAATGCGCGATGACGGATGTCGTCACGACTGAGCGCGACTAGGTATGGGGTGCGCCCACCTTTGGCAAGGCCGCGCGCATCGGCTAGCGTCGAGACGGATCCCGCACGGGAGGAGATCATGCCGCGTCTCTTCATCGCCCTCGATCTCCCCGAGGAAGTCTCCACCGCGTTGGACCGGCTGTGTGAGGGACTGCCCGGCGTGCGCTGGGCCGATTCGGAGCAGTTTCACCTGACGCTGCGCTTCATCGGCGAGGTGGGAAAGGGCGTGTTCTACGAGATCGGGGAGGAACTGGCGCGGGTCAGCCACCCGCCCTTCGAGCTCGCCCTGAAGGGCCTGGGCCAGTTCCCGCCGCGTGGGGCGCCACACACGCTTTGGGTCGGGGTCGACGACCCGGGCGGCGCGTTGGCGACCTTGCGTCGCCGAATTGAGCGGGTGCTGGACGATATCGGCATCGAGCCGGAGCGGCGCAAGTTCACCCCGCACGTGACCTTGGGGCGTTTTCGCAGCCCACCCCCGGAGGCGCGGTTGGCCTCCTATCTGTTCAACCGAAACTTGTTTCGTACCCAGCGCTTTCCGGTCAGCAGCTTTGGCCTCTACGCCAGTTTGTTGCGCCCGGAGGGTGCTCACTACACGCTGGAGGCCGACTACGACTTCGTGGCCGGGGTCGCGGCACGGGTGTAGGCTGGCATCCACTGGCGGAACCGAGAGCCCATGCGGCCGTTCAGCCAGGAGACGGCTGGCGATATCATGCCTGCGGGTCCAAGCATGAGGCGCACAAGTCGATGGATCGATTGCGGGTTCTTCCGCGTGTTGCGGTGGCCGACGTCCCATGACCAGACGGGCACACTGCATGCCTTTTGGCGCGACTGTCGGGGTCGATGGAATCGTCCAGTTTCGGTTGTGGGCGCCATCCCACGGCGAGGTTCTCCTTGAGCTGGACGGGGCGGCCCTGGTGCCGATGCGCCCGGCGGGCGAAGGGTGGCACGAGCTCGTCACCAGTGACGCAGGACCTGGTACGCGCTATCGCTTCTCCCTCCCCGATGGCTCGCTCGTCCCTGATCCGGCCTCACGACGCCAACCGGACGACGTTCATGGGCCGAGCGAGGTGGTGGACCCGACCGCGTACGTCTGGGATGATACGGCTTGGACGGGGCGGCGCTGGGAAGAGGCGGTCCTCTACGAGCTGCACATCGGCACCTTCACGCCCGAAGGCACGTTCCGCGCCGTCATCCCCAAGCTAGAACACCTCGTGGCCTTGGGCGTCACCGCCATCGAGATCATGCCGATCGGCGCTTTCCCGGGGCGGCGCAATTGGGGCTATGACGGGGTGCTGCCCTATGCGCCCGATGCGGTCTACGGTCGCCCGGAGGACCTGAAGGCCCTGGTCGACGCCTGCCATGCGCACGGGCTCATGGTGCTACTCGACGTGGTCTACAATCATTTCGGGCCAGAAGGTGCGTACATCCACACCATCGCCCCGCAGACTTTCAGTGACCGATATTCTACGCCCTGGGGCCATGCAATCAACGTTGATGGCGACGAGTCGGGCCCGGTCCGCGAGTTCTTCATCCACAACGCGCTCTACTGGCTAGAGGAGTTCCATCTCGACGGACTGCGGCTGGATGCGGTGCATGCCATCATGGATAGCTCACCCAGCCATCTGCTGGAGGATCTTGCCGAGCGGGTCCATGCCGCGTTCCCGGCGGAACGCCAGATCCACTTGGTGCTGGAGAACGAGTTCAACCAGGCGAGCCGGCTCGTCCGGGGAGCCGACGGCAGGCCCTGCTGGTACACGGCGCAGTGGAACGACGACGTCCATCATGTGCTGCACGTCGCGGCGACCGGCGAGAGCACGGGCTATTACGCAGACTACACCGGACAAACCGAGCGGCTGGGCCGGGCGCTGGCCGAGGGCTTCGCCTTCCAGGGCGAGACGATGCCGTACAGTGGCCATCCCCGCGGCGAGCCCAGCGGCACGCTGCCACCGACCGCGTTCGTGGCCTTCATCCAGAACCACGACCAGGTCGGCAACCGCGCCTTCGGCGACCGCCTGACCGCGATGGCTCCCTTGCCGGCGGCGCGTGCCATTGCCGCCGTCTATCTGCTCCTGCCGCAGGTGCCCATGCTGTTTATGGGCGAGGAATGGGGTGCGGCACAGCCGTTCCCCTTCTTCTGCGACTTTGGCCCCGACCTGGCCGACGCCGTGCGCGAGGGCAGGCGCGCGGAGTTCGCCCGGTTTCCCGAGTTCCAGGATCCGGCATCGCGCAGCCGCATCCCCGACCCCAATGCGGAGGCGACCTTCGCATCGGCCAAGCTTGGTTGGGACGATATCGGGCATGCGCCGCACGCTGACTGGCTTCGCTGGTATCGCCGCATGCTGGCCGTTCGGCATGCGGAGATCTGCCCCGACTGGGCGACATTCAGGCCGGCGGCCGCTATCAGATCGTAGGCCCTGGTGCGGTCGTCGTACGCTGGTCTCTGGGGCATGCGGGCGAGGAGCTGGTTCTGGCCGCCAATCTGACCGCGCGACCACAGCATGGCTTTCCGGATACTGTCGGCCGCAGCCTGTGGCGTGAGGGCGACGGCCGCGATGATGGGGCCTTCGGGCCCTGGGCCGTGCGATGGTCGCTGGAAGGGACGTCGGCGAGCGGCACGCACTGCCAAGGATTGAGCACGGATGACTGACCCGAAGGCGCCCCCGGTACCGCGCGCGACGTACCGTCTGCAGCTCCACAAGGGCTTCGGCTTCGACGCCGCCGCTGCGTTGGCGCCCTACCTCGCGCGGCTGGGGGTCAGCCATGTCTACACCTCCTCCTACTTGAAGGCGCGGCCGGCGAGCACGCACGGCTACGACATCGTCGACCATGCGCAGCTCAATCTCGAGCTCGGCGACGATGCGGCCTTCGCCGCCATGGTAGCGGCGTTCCGCGCCAACGGCCTCGGCCAGATCCTCGACTTCGTGCCCAACCACATGGGAGTCGGCGGGTCCGACAACCGCTGGTGGCTGGACGTGCTGGAGTGGGGGCCGGACTCGGACTATGCGCGCTGGTTCGACATCGACTGGGACGCCGACCAGCGCTACCTCCAGGGCAAGCTGCTGGTGCCGTTCCTGGGCGACCAGTATGGCGCGGTCCTGGAGGCCGGCGACCTCACGCTGCGGTTCGAGCCGGAGTCGGGCGGCTTCGCGGTCTGGGCGTACGGCACGCACAAGCTGCCGATCAGCCCGATGCACTACAGCCGCGTCCTGGGGGTCGATCATCCCGAGCTGGAGCGGCTGGGCGACGCCTTCTCCGGGCTGCCGAGCTGGCGTCCGCGCCTCGGC
>JAPJRA010000090.1:0-2716 GCA_030824835.1 Geminicoccaceae bacterium
TCGCCGGTCTTTATGTCTGCGGCAGCTCGATGCACCCGGGCGGCGGGGTGAGCGGCATTCCGGGCTACAATGCGGCGCGGGAGATCCTGAAGGATCGGGGCAAGCGGCCGAGCCGCCCTCACTCCTCCACCAATGTGTAACTCACGATGGCGGACTCCCGGAATGTCGGGTGGTACGCCGGCAGGCTGCACTGGAGAGCATAGTAGCCGTTCGCCACCGCGCCCTGGGCGCCGAACTTCAAGGCCTGGGGGGCGGCGGAGGAGCCGGTGCTGTTCCGGACTTGCACCGATTGTATCGTCCCGTCGCTTCTCAGGGTATACAACGAGCAGTAGCTGTCGGCGCCGGCATCCGGGTTTAGATCTTTTACCATCACCACGGCACGCTTGATCTTATTGAGATCTTTTACCACCGGGCAGAGAAAGAACTCGAAGCTGTTCTCATAGTTGATGAGGGAGCCCAGCGCCCGGAAATGGTTCCTGGCCGGGGCATCGTTGAGAGCTTGGCAGGCGCTGCCGGGCATGGTCTTGCCATCCTCGGCGAATGCCGGATTCGCAAGGGTAAAGAGGGCCGGCACCAGCGCCGCCGGGATGGATTTCAACCGGAACATGGCACGTCCATTCACGTAGGTGGGATCACCGCGCTCGAACGCAGGCAGGTCTAGGCCGCCGCTGTTTCGGTCTGGTGTCGCGCCCGTCGTATATTGTTTCCGTTCGACGTGCCGCGCCGTGTCAACCTGCGGGTGGTGAAGCTTCGGCGTAGGAGCCGAGATAGTCACGCTTGCCGATAACGACGCCCTGATGGCGCAGAATGTCGTAGGCCGTCGTGACGTGAAAGAAGAAATTCGGCAACGCGAAGGTCAGCAAGTATTGCTCGCCGGAGAAGCTCGGCTTGAAGCTGCCGAAGTTCAAGCTGACGGTGCGCTGCTGGCTGTCCGCCATGGCCGCATCGTCGATCGTCGTCAGATAGGCGACCGTGTCGGCGATCCGTTGCTGCAATTCGGGAAATGTGCGCTCGGTGTCCTCAAACCGGGGCGATGCCCGGCCGGTCAGCCGTTCCGCCGCCAGCTTCGAGGTGTCGCTGGCGCGTTGGACCTGGGCCGCCAGCGTCATCATGTCGGGGGCCAGCCGGGCTTCGATCAGGGTGGCAGGATCGTTGCCCTGCTCGGCCGCGTGGGCGGCGGCCTTGTCGAGGAGGGTCGCCAGCACGCCCAGACCGCGGACGAACACCGGGATCGAGACTTGGTACATCGACAGGGACATGGAATTTCGCTCCTCGTGGGCGGGATCCTCAGGTGAGAGCCCGCGGGGACACGGCCGGGGCATCGGCCGTGTCCCATGGATTGCGCAGGGGCAGCCCGAAGGCCGCGGCCTCGATCTCGAACACGTCGCCGGGCTCGGTCTTGAACCCATCGGAGAAGCTCAGCGTCGACGTGCCGAAGAAATGCGCGTGCACGTCACCGGGGCGGCGGAACTGCTCGTACTTGAAATGGTGCCGCTCGAGGTTCTCGATGCTGTGGCACATATGGTCCTCGCCCGACAGGAACGGCTTTTCCCAGGCGATCGCCTCGCCCCGCCGGATTCGCGACGTGCCGCGGATGTCGCGCGGCAGTGGGCCCAGCAGCAGCTCCGGCCCGATGGCGCACACCCGCAGCTTGGAGTGGGCGAGGTAGAGATAGTTCTGCTTCTCCGTGACATGATCGGAGAACTCGTTGCCGAGGGCGAAGCCGACCCGCCACGGCGTGCCGTCGGGGCCGATGACATAGAGGCCCACGATTTCCGGCTCCTCGCCCCCGTCCAGGGCGAAGGAAGGGCTCCGCAGCACCTGCCCCGATGCCGCCACGATGCGGCCGTCGCCCTTGTAGAACCATTCCGGCTGGACACCGTCACGGCCCTGCCCCGGCTTGCCGCCCTCCAGCCCGAGCTTGAACATCCGCATGCTGTCGGTGAGCGTCGCGGCCTCCACCAGATCCTTGTGCATCTTGTCCCGGCCCTCGGCGGAGCCGAGATGCGACAGCCCGGTGCCGGTCACCAGCATGTGGGCCGCGTCGTCCGGATGGTCGAGCGGCGCCAGCAGCCGCCCTGCCCCGGCCAGCGCGGCGACGTCGACCGCTTCATCGCTGAGCCGCTGCTTCACCAGGGCCGACAGCCCGACATCGCCTGCGATGGCGTCCCGGACGAGCGCGTAGGTCGATTGGGCGTCCCATACGCGTACGTGTGTGCTGCCATTGGCCGCAGCCACCGCCCGATGACCCTGGTCGTCCAGATACTGCACGAGACGCATGCCGTTCTCCGTGGGCTTTTTTGTCGTCGCCTCCCTGGCGTCGGGCGCACTTGAACCACGCTGCGGCCCACCTGGCCAGTGGCCGTCGCACGGGCGAGTTGCTCACCAGCGTGCATGACCGAATATCAGCATCCCGGGCGAGCAACGCATCTAGGGCTGGACAGACCGGTCACGAACGCCACATATTGCGTCGCAGCAAGATCGACTCCGGGCGATCTTGATGCCGAAGGCCTCACGGGCCTTCACTGTTGCCCGGACTTTAGCCTCCCTGATCAACTTGGCCGGGCCCACGGGCCCGGTACTTTTCCGATAGGCCGACACACGAAGAAAAGGCGCTGCAGCTGGCGCAGAACACCATGGCGAGGGCCTGCTAGATGATCGAGACGATCGCCCCGACCGACGTGGACCTCAACGGCGCCGCCTTGGCGGTCCGATA
>JAPJRA010000090.1:2726-9663 GCA_030824835.1 Geminicoccaceae bacterium
AAGCGGACCCGGCCCAGCCGGAGCGCCTCTTGGTCAGTCTTCTGGCGCACCGGACGGAGGGCGAGCCTTCGCGCATCAGAAAATACGAGCTGCGCTATATCCTCACCCGGCAGCCAATGACCCGAGACGAGCTGGTCGACCGGGTCGAAACCGAGGCCAAGCGACGCGGCATCGATCGCGTTGCTTGGATCGATGAAGGCTCTTGAGGCCCGCTTCTGTGGTCTACGATCGAATCTTCATATCACGATAGAATATTACTATTACCGGCGATCGATATTTCGGATCGAATGATCTCCGGTCACACTCAACTATTGATGCCGGCGGCAGTGCCGCGGCGGTCAGCCGCGACACCCCAGCCAAGCTTCACCTTATGCGGAGGCGCGAGCCGGAGCGCGCCGAGGCGCCTCGGCGTCCTTCTTCGCCGCATCCTGATTGGCGACCGTCAGCGCGATCTTGTTCAGCTTCGCGTCGGCCGACTTCTCCTCTTCCAGTGTCTGGGCGAGGAGCTTGGCGACATCACCATGGCCGAGCTGCTTGGCCAGGCTGACGAGGCTGCCATAGCCGGCAATCTCGTAGTGCTCGACCTTCTGGGCATTGATGATCATGGCGACATCGAGGAGGTAGTCGACCTCGATTTCTTCCATCGTCTCACGGGCCTCTTCGATTAGCCCTTCCATCGCCTCGCACTTCTTGGCGCGCTTGGCGAGATCGAGCTGCTCGAACACCTGATCCAGGCGCTCGACCTGACCGCGGGTCTCCTCGAGGTGGGATTCGATCGCCTGCTTGAGTTCCGGATGGGAAGCCGCGCGCGCCATCTTCGGCAGAGCACGCACGAGCTGCTTCTCTGCATGGTAGATGTCACGTAGCTCGTCGACAAAAAGATCCTGCAACGATTTGACGGCCATGGTCGTCTCCTGATGATGTTGGTCGTGGATCGACCTGATACGCTCGGCTGGATGAATGATTACTCGACCTGCTTTTGCAGCTTGTCGCCGGCGTTCTCCAACGCCTGACCAGCATCCTGCGTGGCGTTGTCGACCTTCTCGCCGGCCTGCTCCGCAGGCCCGTCGGGGCTGTCGCATGCCGCAAGTCCTGCCGTGCCGAGGCCGAGAAGAAGAGCAAGCATGCAAAGTCGGGTGGTGGGCATAGATCGTTCCCTAGACATTTCCATTAGGTAGTCGGCGGATGAACCATCGCTGGGCGACTGGGTTCCGCCCGGAATTTCGGGAACCCTACCGTTGCCCGACCGTTGATGCGTCATGCCGGCCGCGTTTTTGGCATGGCTTTACGGTTTCAAAGGAGGTTCTCCATGAACTGGGACATGATCGAAGGCAACTGGAAGCAGTTTCAGGGCAAGGCCCGTGAGCAGTGGGGCAAGCTCACCGACAGCGATCTGGAACAGGCCAAGGGCAAGCGCGACCAGCTCGCCGGCAAGATCCAGGAGCGCTACGGCGTCGCCAAGGACGAGGCCGAGCGCCAGGTCGATGCCTGGACCACCTCCATCGACTCCCAGCATCGGCACTGACGATGACCGCGGCGCGTGCCAACTGGGGTGACGTGCCGGCGGATTCGGTTGAGGCGACGCTGCGTCGCCTCGACCGCTTCGCCTTCATCCTCGACGAGGCGGTCCGCATACCCGGCACCGGCTGGCGGGTCGGCCTCGATGGATTGGTCGGGCTGGTGCCCGTCGTCGGCGATGCGGTCTCCGCCGTGGTGGCGATCTACCCCCTGGCCGAGGGCTGGCGCCATGGCGTGCCGAAACGTGTCCTCGCCCGCATGCTGGGCAATCTCGGCCTCGACGCGACCGTCGGCGCCATTCCCCTCCTGGGCGACTTCTTCGACATGCGCTTCAAGTCCAACCGCCGCAACGTCGAGCTGCTGCGGCGCCATTTCCGCGGTGAGCGCTAGTCCGCAAGCTGGTCGCACGAGCCCAGCAGTGTCACCGCACCGATGACGCGCCCGCCACCGGCCGCGGTCACATGACCGCGCCCCTCCATGTCTTCCATGAGCCAGGGCTGACCCGGGGGGATGTCGCGGGTCTCGCCGTCGCTGGCCGTCACCCGGATCGTACCTTCGAGGCCGATCCAGATCTGCCGCTGCGGCGACGGGTGCCACTTGGCGGTCCAGTCGCCGGCGATGCGCACCACGACGAACTGCCTGGCGTCGTAGGTCTGCGACACCTCCAGCGCCGGCGAGCCGGGCGAGAAATCGAGCAGCGCGAAATCGAACTCGTCGTCGGCGAAATGCGTCTCACCGGCCGCGTCAGCATAGAGCCGCACCATCCGCACTGCCTGCATTCTCCACGCTCGATTGGGTGACGCCGGACGCGATCGGCATTCTCAATGCTACCGGCAACGCGACGCAAGAGCAACGTACGGTAACACCCAGGAGTGCTCAGCAGCCATCCGACGGCCGGCCATCCTGGAGGTCGCCCGCACCTGCCGGCAGGTCCAGATGCCAGTATCCGGGTCCGACCACATAGCCCAGCCGGCCGGCGATCTCGGCGGAAGCCGGCTCGCTCATCGGCGGCGGCCGCAGGCGGGCCATTCGGCAACCGTGGATTTCGGCCAGATCGCGGACCGCCCGCAGCAGTGCCAGCAGCGTCCGGTTGCAGCCGAACAGGTCGACGCCGAGCAGCCGCTCGACATGCAGCACGTCCAGGCCGCCCTGCGCCTGCACGGCATAGAGAAACAGGCCGCAGATCGTGCCGAAGCCACAGCGCGCCACGGCGATGCCGCCCCGCCGGCCTTGCGCCGCAATCCAGGCGGTGGCTTCGCTGGTCCAGCTGTCGCTGTCCTGCCCGTCGACGATGAGCACGACCGGCCATCCCAGCGACACCTCGTCGCCGCGCAGGAGGCGCCACGACCACCCGGCTGCGGGCGGCAGCCCGGATTCAGCGTTCCGTGTCATGGTCGGGCCCACACCTCCGCTGTACCGCCGCGGACGATATTCGATTGGTCCGGCGGCGACCTTGCGCTAGATCAATCTTCCGGGCTCTCCGGCACATGGGCGGGCCCTTGATTGGCCTTGAGTGGACTTGGGCCGTGCACAGTACTTCGGTCTCGGCGACGCCCGAATCGGATCGGCGGCGGTGTGCCGCCTGTGTCGTCCGTCCGCTGACGGTATGCGGGGTGGTGGCCCTCGCCGAGGCACCGCCGATGGCGGCGCTGGCGCGCAACGTTCAGCTCGACGCCGGCGAGACGCTGTTCCACGAGGACGATCCGGCCGATGAGGTCTTCACGGTCACGCAGGGCATGCTCAAGCTCTCCAAGCTGTTGCCGGACGGGCGCCGGCAAATCACCGGGTTTCCCGTCGCTGGCTTCTACTTGGGCCTGGCATTCGCCGATAAGTACATCTACTCGGCGACGGCGGTAACGCCCGTCCGGGTCTGCCGTTTTCCACGCCGGGCATTCCTGGCCTTGTTGGATCGCTTCCCCGCGGTGGAGAAGGATTTGCTCGGGCGCGCCGCCACCGAGCTCGCCGCGGCCCAGAAGCAGATGCTGCTGCTGGGCCGCAAGACCGCCCGCGAGCGCGTGGCCAGCCTGCTGCTGCAGCTCGCGCGGCAGCAGCGGGCCCGGCAGGGGGCGATGGTCGAGCTGCCGATGTCCCGAGCCGACATCGCCGACTATCTGGGCCTCACCGTCGAGACGGTCAGCCGCTCGCTTTCCGGCCTGCGCAAGGCGGGCCTGATCGACCTGCCCGACCCGCATCGGTTCCAGGTCCTGCACCTTCGCCGGCTGATTGCCGAGGGCGGTGAAGGTGATGGCCTGCCCGAGCTGGATCCGGAAGGCTGACTCGGATTGCCGCACGGCTGGTCGCCGGAAGCGCCAGGGTGGTGGCGGCTCAAAGGTGCCGGGCCTCGGGCGGCCAGAGCTCCTGCAGCTCCCGCGGCAGGATCCGCTGCACCTTGGCGACCTCGCCCGGGTCGAGCTTGTCCCACAGCAGGGCAAAGGTCGAGCGGGCGGCGAACTCCGGCTTGATCGTCGAGCCGCGCGGCAGGCCGTCACCGACCCGCTGGACGAACTCGTCGACATGCCGCTCCTTGGTCGGTGTGCCGGCCATGTGCCAGCCGTCGTAGTAGACGCCACGCAGCAGCAGCGGCAGCTGGGCCCCGAGATGCACCGCATTCTCCGCGCCCAAGCGGTCGCGTAGCGCATGCAGGACCGCCCGCAATACCGAGTAGGCCGCATGGCGGTCGTCCGCATGCAGATGCTTCATCAGCAGCTTCAGCCAGACATTGGTTTCTTGCACGCTCGTGTCGAATACAGGCAAACCGGTAGTCATCGGTGCAAGCCCTGGTCATGCACGGTATATGCAGGAGGCATTCCCGTCATCGAGCCGCCGTTCCCGGTCAGCGCGACCGGGAACGGTTGCGGATCCGGCCGGTGGACGGGTCAGGCCGCCTTGATCTCGACCGTGCGCCGCTGCGCCTGTGCATCGGCGCGCTTCGGCACCACGACCGACAGGACGCCGTTCTTCAAGGTCGCCTCGATCCGCTCGGGGTCGGCGTCCTCGGGCAGTCGGAACGAGCGCTGGAACGAGCCATAGCGCCGCTCGGACATCAGATAGTCCTTCTTGCGTTCCTCCTTGGTCTCGTTCTTCGCGCCTTTGACGGTCAGCATGCCGTTGGCCAGCGTGACCTCGACATCCTTCTCGGTCATCCCCGGCAGCTCGGCGGCGATCTGATAGTCCTTGTCGGTCTCCGTGGCGTCGACCGTCGGGTAGGCGGCACCCAAGGCACCGCGCAGCCGCCGCCAGGGATCGGCTTCCAGCCCACGCGTCAGCGAGAAGCCGCCCAGAAAGTCGTCGAACAGCCGGTCCATCTCCTGCCGCAGGGTCAGCAGCGGATGCCGCCCGGCCTCGGGCTCGGCCATCGGCGCGCTGGCGGCTTGCGCCGGAGCGTTGGACGCGGTCTTGCTGACTTGGATCTCGGCCATGTTCATCTCCCCTGTACGAAGCCAGCTGATCCGCCACGAAGGCGGATTCGGCTAGCATACTAGAGCCGACCCGATGCCGATCCCTTGACCTGGATCAAGTGCCGGCGAGCTTGCCTGCCGCACATTGGCAAAGGCGCGCGGGTGATGTTCCCCGGCGTACCGATGTGTTCGGGAGTGGCGCATGAAGGTTCGACGACGCGGTGAGACCGGTGCCCTGCCCGCGGCCCCACCGCCGGCACCGGCCGCCGCGGCGGCGCCGCGTTCCCTGCTGCGCTCGGCGGCGCTGGGCCTGGAGAACATGGATCGGGTCCTGCACGCCGCCGAGGCCCGCCTGACCCGCGGCATCTCACCGGCGGCGGTGCTCGCGGCGCAGACGGACTGGCTCGTCCACCTGCTGAACGCGCCGGGCAAGCAGCTGGCGCTGGCGCATCGGGCGTGGCAGGCCGGTACGCGGCTTGGCCTCTATGCCGGCCGCCGCGTGCTGGGCCAGGAGGCGGCACCGCCCGCGGGCACCGACCGGCGTTTTGCCGATCCACAATGGCAAAGCCTGCCCTACGACCTCTACGCCCAGTCCTTCATGCTGACCGAGAACTGGTGGCATGCCGCCACCACCGGCCTGCGCGGCGTCACTGCGCAGCACGAGCGGCAGGTGGCCTGCCTCGCCCGGCAGCTGCTCGACATCGCATCGCCCGCCAACTTCCCCTGGACCAACCCCGAGGTCGTCCGCCGCACGCTGGACGAGAGCGGGCGCAATCTGGCGCGCGGCTTCGCCTACTGGCTGGAGGATCAGGAGGCGCTGCTCACCGGCACCGGCAGCCGCAGCGACCGCTACGTGGTCGGCCGCGACGTCGCGGTGACCCCCGGCGACGTCGTCTATCGCAACGATCTCATGGAACTGATCCAGTACCGGCCGGCGACGGCGCGGGTCCAGGCGGAGCCGGTACTGATCGTTCCTGCCTGGATCATGAAGTATTACGTTCTCGACCTTTCCCCCGACAACTCGCTGGTGCGGTATCTGGTCTCGCAAGGTCATACGGTCTTTGTGATCTCGTGGAAGAACCCGGTCGAGGCGCAGCAGCATCTCGGCCTCGACGACTACCGGCAGAAAGGCGTGATGGCCGCGGTCGACGCCATTGAGGCCATCGTGCCGGACCGGCGCATCCATGCCTGCGGCTATTGCCTCGGTGGCACCATCCTCACCATCGCGGCGGCCAGGATGGCCCGCGACGGCGACCAACGGCTGGCGAGCATGACCCTGCTCGCGGCGCAGACCGACTTCTCCGAGGCCGGCGAGCTGATGCTGTTCATCGACGAGAGCCAGCTCGCCTACCTCGAGGACCTGATGTGGGACCAGGGCTATCTCGACACGACGCAGATGGCCGGCGCCTTCCGGCTGCTGCGCGCCAATGATCTCGTCTGGTCGCGCCTGGTCCGCCAGTACCTGCTGGGCGAGCGCGACGAGCCGACCGACCTGATGGCCTGGAACGCGGACGGCACCCGCATGCCGGCGCGGATGCACAGCGAGTACCTGAAGTCGCTGTTCCTCGAGAACCGGCTGTCCCGCGGCCGCTACGCGATCGACGGCCGGCCCGTGGTGATCACCGACATCCGGGTGCCGATCTTCGCCCTCGGCACTGAGCAGGATCACATCGCTCCCTGGCAGTCAGTCTACAAGATCCGCCTGCTCAGCGACACCGACGTCACCTTCGTGCTGGCGAGCGGCGGGCACAATGCCGGGATCGTCAGCGAGCCCGGCCATCCTCGCCGGCACTACCGGATCATGACGATGGCAGCCGACGATTCCTACATCCCGCCCGACATCTGGGCGGCGCAGGCGCCCGTGCGCCAGGGCTCCTGGTGGCCGACCTGGCAGGCGTGGCTCGCCGCCGCCGGCGGCCCGCTGGTGGCGCCACCGGCGCAAGGGGCACCGGCCCACGGCTATCCTGTCCTCGCCGCCGCCCCGGGAAGCTACGTGCTGGAGCCGTAGAACGCCTCCCCGC
>JAPJRA010000091.1 GCA_030824835.1 Geminicoccaceae bacterium
GCCGAGCAGATGGGCGTCACGCTGCAGAGCACGGCTTACTCGGTCAACGTCAAGGAGCGGCTGGACTTCTCCTGCGCCGTGTTCGCGGCGGACGGCGCCCTGGTCGCGAATGCGCCGCACATGCCGGTACACCTGGGCTCGATGGGCCAGTCGGTGCGCACCATCATCGAGCTGAACCGGAATGCCATGCACCCGGGCGATGTCTGGGCGCTCAACAATCCCTACAACGGCGGCACCCACCTGCCCGACATTACCGTCGTCATGCCGGTGTTCGACGGAGCCGAGCTGGTGTTCTTCACCGCCGCCCGTGCACACCATGCCGATATCGGCGGCATCACGCCGGGCTCGATGCCGCCCGACAGCACGCATATCGACGAGGAAGGCGTGCTGTTCGACAATTTCAAGCTGGTGGAGAACGGCGAACTGCGCGAGGCGGCCCTGCTGGAGGTGCTGCGCGGCGGTCCCTGGCCGGTGCGCAACGAGACGCAGAATGTAGCCGATATCCAGGCCCAGGTGGCGAGCTGCCAGCGCGGTGCAAACGAGCTCGCCAAGATGGTGGCGCAGTTCGGCCGGGCCACTGTCAGGGCCTACATGGGTCACGTCCAGGACAATGCCGAGGAGAGTGTGCGGCGTGTGCTCGACGTGCTGCAAGACGGCGAGTTCACTTACGCCCACGATGCCGGGCCGGTGGTGAAGGTGAAGATTGTGATCGACAAGGAACGGCGCCGTGCCGTGGTCGACTTCACGGGCACCAGCGAGCAGCAGACCTGGAACTTCAACGCCCCGGCAGCGGTGACCCGTGCTGCCGTGCTTTACGTCTTCCGCACGCTGGTCGACGACGACATCCCCATGAATGAAGGCTGCCTGAAGCCGATCGATATCATCCTGCCCGAGGGCTCCATCGTCGCCTGCCGCTACCCGGCCGCCGTCTGCGCCGGCAATGTCGAGACCTCGCAGTGGGTCACCGATACACTCTACGGAGCGCTTGGCGTGCTCGCCGCAGCCCAGGGCACGATGAACAACTTCACCTTCGGCAACGCCAAGTATCAGTACTACGAGACCATCTGCGGTGGCAGCGGCGCTGGCCGGGAATTTGACGGTACGTCGGCCGTCCACACGCATATGACCAACTCGCGCCTGACCGATCCCGAGGTTCTGGAATGGCGCTACCCGGTCGTGCTGGAGAGCCATCGCATCGATCGTGGGTCCGGTGGCAACGGCCGGCATCGCGGAGGGGACGGTACCACCCGTCGCGTGCGCTTTCTCGAAGCGATGCAGGCAGCGCTGGTGTCCAACCACCGCTCGGTTGCACCGTTCGGACTGCGCGGCGGTGCGCCGGGTCGGTGTGGCGACCAGTGGCTGGAGCGAGCCGACGGCAGTAAGGAGAGGATGCAGGGTCGATGCCGGGCAGCGGTCACCCCGGGCGACGTCTTCGCCATCCAGACGCCGAGCGGCGGGGGATTTGGCACCGAATCTGGTAGCTGAGACGATCTGACCGGCACGGCCTCTGCCCGTCCAACGCCCCACATTCATCACCCTTCGCGTGAAGAACGCTCGAACGGAGGAACTTATGGTCGGGATGGCTGTTTAATACCTACTACGTGGGCTGTTCCTTGGTTCGATACAGCCGCGCCCAGAGGAGGGTCGACATGCACAACATCGACCACAGTGATTACGACCTGCACGCGCTCGTTGACCGTCAACTCAATGATGCGGAGATGGTCGTAGCGCTTGAACGCTTGGCCGCCGACCCTGAAGCGTCGGCATTGTGTGCTGCCTACGCCGAGCAGAGAGAGGGGCTCATGGCTCTACGGGATGGGCTGAGCCTGAGCCTGCCGTCGCCTTCGCTTGCGGCCATGACGCAGGAGCTTGACGCCACGGCGCACCGACAGGAGCAGGTGTGTCTCGCTTTGGCCGTCGGCAGTGTGATGGCCTTGATGGGTGTCATCGGTTACGCCAACTGGCCGACGTCCGAGCGCGAGGCCGAACTCTAGAAGCCCGCCCGGTCGTCAACAGCCATTGCAGGATCATAGCCCTGCTCGGTCGACGTTTCCGATTCCATTTCAGCTCGCCTTGTCCATCAATGGTACCCACAGATCCTTGTCCACGAGGTGTCCGGACGTATCCTCGATCGCCCATCGAGTGACGATGTCGAGATTGACCTTGGCGCGATTGGCGCGGAAGCGGAGCGCTTCCTCCAGTGCCGTGTCCGCGCCGCGGGCGAGTTCGACGAGGTCGAGTTGCCAGCCACCCGTGCTTGGGCGGAAAAGGAGGCGTATCGGCACCGGATCGCCGGCGCGGGTCGGCGTGGCCACGGCCGAATCAGCTCCGACGGCGACGCTGGTGATGGTTATCGGCACCAGGGCCTTCGGCGCGCTCCAGGCTTCCTCGATGCTGGTACGAATTAGATCGGCCCCAGACATGGGCTGGAGTTCGACCGCGGTGAACTCGTGGCGAATGCGGAAGACCAGCAGCCGGTCGGCCATTGGGAGCGCCTCGACCTCGCTACGCGAGCCTCGGAGCGCCAGATCGCGCAGACGCTGGTAGTGATCGAGGCTGCCCGGCGTGACGAGGCCAGCAGCAGTAGTACCGTCATGGGTCAGGGCTGCCTGTCGGTAACGATCGAAGGCGCCACGGATGTCGTCGGCATCGTCCGCGAAGGCCGGTACGGCGGATATCACGACGGCCAGCAGGGCGGCGTACCAATAGCGGGCGAGCCGTACGGATATCGGGGTGCTGGCATGCGTCATCCGCCCAACATGGCGCAGCGACTGCGCCGGTGGTAGGTGTCCGCGCGAATGTCGACGCGGGAGACGAGCGCGGATGAAGGTTCTGGTGGTGGGCTCGGGCGGACGGGAGCATGCGCTGTGCTGGGCCTTGGCGGCCTCGCCACTGGTGAGCGAGGTGGTGTGCGCACCAGGCAATGCCGGGATTGCGGCCGAGGCTCGTTGCGTGCCGGTAGCGGCGGACGACGTGAGAGGGCTCGTCACGCTGGCGCAGGCTGAAGCTGTGGGTCTTGTTGTCGTCGGGCCTGAGGTACCGCTGGTATTGGGTTTGGTGGACCGGCTGCAGGAATCAGGCATCAGGGCATTTGGACCCTCGGCCGCGGCGGCACGCCTGGAGGGATCCAAAGCCTTCACCAAGGCATTCTGCACGCGGCACGCCATCCCGACGGCTGCGTTCCAGGCCTTCAAGGCCAGCGAGATGGCAGCGGCGCGCAGCTATGTCACCCAACAAGGCGCTCCCATCGTGGTGAAGGCGGATGGGCTGGCCGCCGGCAAAGGCGTGGTGGTGGCGGAGACCGTCGCCGAGGCGCTGGAAGCCGTCGAGTCGGCCTTCGGTACGGGCGAGACGATTGTAGTGGAGGAGTTTCTGGAGGGCGAGGAGGCCAGCCTGTTCGCCTTGTGCGACGGTACCCATGCGCTGGAGATCGGCACCGCACAGGACCACAAGCGCGCCTTCGACGGCGACCTCGGGCCCAACACAGGTGGCATGGGCGCCTACTCGCCAGCGCCCCGGCTCGACGGTGCCATGATCGAGCGCATCATGGCGGAGATCGTGCGGCCGACCTTGACGGGCATGCGGGCGGAAGGCGCGCCGTTCACGGGCATTCTCTACGCGGGATTGATGCTGACCGCCGCTGGACCGAAGCTGATCGAATACAATGTCCGCTTCGGTGACCCGGAATGTCAGGTGGTGCTGCCGCGTCTGCTGACCGATCTGGCGCAGCTGCTGGTGGGCGCGGTGGATGGCATGCTCGCGCACATGGACCTGCGTTGGCGGCCAGAGCATGCGCTGACCGTCGTCCTGGCGAGCCGTGGCTATCCTGGCTCCTTCCTAACGGGCTCGGAGATCAAGGGCGTCGACCAGCTCGGTGGTGACGACATACTGGTGTTCCATGCAGGCACGCGACGGGCCAGCGATGGACGACTGCTTTCGGCGGGCGGGCGGGTTCTCGATGTGACGGCACTCGGCGCGTCTCTGTCTGAAGCAAAGCGCCGTGCCTACGAGGTCGTCGACCGCATCGACTGGCCGGATGGCTTCTGCCGTCGCGATATAGGCTGGCGCGCGGTCGGGTAGAGTAAGCTCGACGCTTCCAGTCAAGATTGGCCGGCTGTGGGCTAATCCCCAATCTGCTGACGGCGGCCGCCTCAGGCCGCCGTCAGGCTAGGCTCCCTAATGGGGCACGTCCGCCCAGATCTTGCGCTTGAGCGCGAAGGTAAGGCCGGTGAGGATGACCAGGAACAGGATCACCTTCACGCCCATTCCTTTGCGGTCCTCGAGCTTGGGCTCGGCAGCCCAGCCCAGGAACTCGCTGACGTCCTGCGACATCTGCGCCACCGTCGCAGGTGTCCCATCCGAGTAGGTCACCTGGTCGGGGCTGAGCGGCGGCGGCATGGCGATGACATGGCCGGGGAAGTAGGCATTGTAGTGGCCGCCGTCGGGGATCTCCAAGTCGGCAGGCGCCTCTTCATAGCCGGTGAGGATACTGTAGATGTAGCTCTCACCACCCTCCCGAGCCTTGGCCATCAACGACAGATCCGGCGGTGCCTTGCCGCCATTGGCCGCGGCCGCCGCCTGCTCGTTGGCGAACGGGCCGGTGATGTGGTCGAAGGGCAGACCGGGGCGGTCGAACATCTCGCCCTCGTCGTTCGGCCCATCGGTCACCGTGGCCGTGGCGGCGATCGCCTTGATCTGGTCCTCGGTGTAGCCCAACGCCGCAAGGTTGCGATAGGCAACGAACTTCAGCCCATGACAGGCGCCGCAGACCTCATGATACACCTGGAAGCCGCGCTGGACGGCAGCCCGGTCGAAGCTGCCGAAGAAGCCGTCCGTAGGCAGATGCAGGTGCTTGAGCTCGATGTGCCCTTCCGCCGCCCGGCCTGCAGCCGGCAGAAGCGTGGATGCGCCGACGGCGACGGCAACGGCGAGCATATGGTGCTTGAGCATGCCCGTCACTCCGCCGGCTGCGTCGTCATGCCCGCCCCGCCGAGGACGGGTCGGTCGATGCTCGTAGGGACCGGCAAGGGCCGCTCGAGCTTGCCCAGCACGGGCAGGATCACGAGGAAGTGGACGAAGTAATAAAGGGTAGCGAACTGGCCGATCCAGACGACGGCCGTGCTCGGCACCTGGCCGCCGACCCAGGTCAGGATCACACAGTCGATCACCAACAGCCAGAACACCCACTTGTAGATCGGCCGGAAGGTCGAGCTGCGCACCTTCGAGGTGTCCAGCCACGGCAGCACGAACAGCACCGCGATCGACCCGAACATCGCCAAAACGCCGGCGAGCTTGGCTGAGATGCCGAACCAGGCGAGGAAGCTGAGCGGCGTGAACAGCTGCTCGAACACGGTCGAGCGCAGGATCGCGTAGAACGGCAGGAAATACCATTCGGGCACGATGTGCGCCGGGGTGCTGAGCGGGTTTGCCGGAATGTAGTTGTCCGGATGCCCCAGATAGTTGGGTGCGAAGAAGACAAACATGCCGAACAAGATCAGGAAAACCGCCAGCCCGAACGTGTCCTTGATGGTGTAGTACGGGTGGAAGGGGATCTTGTCCTTCTTGGTCAGGTCGATGCCGACCGGGTTGTTCGAGCCGAACTGATGCAGCGCCAGGATGTGCAGGAAGACCACGGCGAACAACACGAACGGCAGCAGATAGTGCAGGGCAAAGAATCGGTTGAGCGTCGGGTTGTCGACGGAGAAGCCACCCCACAGCCAGGTCACGATCGCTTCGCCGACGAACGGCACCGCCGAGAACAGGTTGGTGATGACGGTGGCACCCCAGAAGCTCATCTGCCCCCAAGGCAGCACATAGCCCATGAACGCCGTCGCCATCATCAGCAGCATGATGACGACACCCAGCATCCACAGCAATTCGCGGGGCGACTTGTAAGAGCCGTAATAGAGCCCGCGGAAGATGTGGATGTAGACGACGATGAAGAACATCGACGCGCCGTTGGCGTGCGCGTAGCGCAGCAGCCAGCCATAGTTGACGTCACGCATGATGTGCTCGACCGAGGCGAAGGCCATGGTCGTGTGCGGCGTGTAGTGCATCGCCAGGACGATACCGGTCACCACCTGCAGCATCAGCATGACGCCGGCAAGCGAGCCGAAGTTCCAGAAGTAGTTCAGGTTCTTCGGCGCCGGATAGGCGACGAGCTCCTTGTAGCCCCACGTGATCAGCGGCAGCCGGTCGTCGATCCAGCGGACGACGCCACTCTTGAACACGGGGTTGGGGGTGTCGGCGGCCATGTCTGTTTTCCGTCTGGTGGCCTCGCCCGGTTCGGCCGGTTTAGCCGATGCGAACGCTGGTGTCGGTGAGGAATGCGTACTCGGGGACGTACAGATTCAACGGTGCCGGACCCTTGCGGATGCGACCAGCCGTGTCGTAGTGCGAGCCGTGGCAGGGGCAGAACCAGCCGCCATAGTCGCCACGAGGCTCACCGGGCTTGGTCCCGAGCGGGACACAACCGAGATGGGTGCAGACGCCGAGCACGACCAGCCACTCGGGCTTTTCCACCCGCTGCTGATCGGTCTGCGGATCACGCAGCTCGTTCAGCGGTACCGCCACTGATTCGGCAATCTCCTCCTCGGTGCGATGGCGGACGAAGATCGGCTTGCCGCGCCACTTCACCACCATGCCACCGCCAAGCGGGATCGGCGAGATGTCGACATCGACGCTGGAGAGCGCCAGCACGTCGGCAGAGGGATTCATCTGGTCGATCAGCGGCCAAGCCAGCGCCCCGGCGCCGACGGCCAGAGTCGACCAGGTCACCAGCTCGAGAAAATCCCGGCGAGTACCGCCGTCGGCGAGCGTGGAGGACGGAGCGCCAGTGTCGGCCATGAGAGGGTGCCCGGTATTGCTGGAGACGAAACCATCGCGCGGAGCGGCAACTTAGGGGCGGCGCATAGCTAGAACAAGCGACTATTAGTCGCATAAATTGACTGCAATTTCATGGTCTTGACAAAGGTCTTCGGGTGGGCATGCGACATGGATGAGAAACAGCGGGAAAAGTTGGGACACGAGCGGGCGCTTCGACTGGCACTCTATCAGCCGGATCGACCGCACAATTTCGGCGGGGTGCTACGCCTATGTGCCTGCTTTGGCGTTGCGCTCGACGTGATCGAGCCTTGCGGGTTTCCGCTCGACGACCGCCGGATCAAGCTCGCTGCGCTGGACTATGGCGGCCACAGCGAGTGGGTGCGGCATATGGACTTCGCCGCCTTCGAGACGCAGCGGCTGGCGGTAGGGCGCCGTTTGGTCCTATTGAGCACGGCAGGGGAGCATTTCTACCATCGTGCGATGTTCGAACCGGATGACATCCTGATGTTGGGCAGCGAGAGCGCGGGCGTGCCAGAGACGGTCCATCGGTCTGCGGACCTGCGCCTGCGCATTCCTCTGCGTTCGGGTCGACGGTCGCTCAACGTCGTCACCGCCGCAGCCATCGGGCTCGCGGAGGCGCTCCGCCAGACCGGCACTTTTCCGGAGGGTGGCCAATGACGTCGGAGGAAGCGCAGCCGAGTGAGGCCCGCGCATGGTTCGAGAGTCTGCGCGACAGGATCTGCAGTGCCTTCGAAGCGCTTGAGGACGCTTGTGCGGGGGCCCCAGCCGATGCCCCGCCCGCCGGCCGGTTCGAACGACAGCCCTGGGATCGCCCCGGCGGCGGCGGCGGTGTCATGGCGACCATGCGCGGCCGTGTGTTCGAGAAGGTGGGGGTCAACGTGTCCACCGTCTGGGGCGAGTTCGGCCCGGAATTCCGACAGCAGATGCGGGGCGCCGAAAGCGACGGCCGGTTCTGGGCCAGCGGTATCTCCCTGGTGGCTCACCCGCGCTCGCCGCACGTGCCGCCGGTACATATGAACACGCGCCATATCCGCACCAGCCGCCATTGGTTCGGCGGCGGGGCCGACCTCAATCCCATCTACCCCGATGCAGCCGATACGGCAGCATTCCACGCGCGCCTACAGGCCGCCTGCGACAGCTATGCACCGGATGCCTACCAGCGGTTCAAAAAATGGGCCGACGAGTATTTCTATCTGCCGCACCGCGGTGAAGCGCGTGGGGTTGGGGGTATCTTCTACGACTATCTGGAAGACGATTTCGAGCGCCATCTGGCGTTCACGAAGACCGTCGGCGAAGCATTCCTCGACATATACCCCGCGCTCGTACGGCGGCACATGGACAAGCCATGGAATGAGGCCGAGCGACAGCATCAGCTCGTCCGCCGGGGCCGCTACGTCGAGTTCAACCTGCTTTATGATCGCGGTACCCAGTTCGGCCTGAGGACCGGCGGGAACACCGAGGCCATCTTGATGTCGCTGCCACCGGCCGTAGCCTGGCCGTGATGTCGACCTTTTGCCCATGCCCACCAAGGAGCGCGCCGCCATGGACATCAAACGCCTGCCGGTCGGTAAGAACCCGCCCTACGAGGTCAATGTCTTCATCGAGGTCCCGCTGCGGTCGGACCCGATAAAATATGAGCTCGACAAGGACTCCGGGTTCATCTTCGTCGACCGGTACCTCTACACCTCCATGTTCTATCCCTGTAACTATGGGTTCATTCCCAATACGCTGGGCGGCGACGGCGATCCGCTCGACATGATGGTCGTCGGCCGAATGCCGGTCATGTCGGGCGCTGTGCTGCGGGCGCGGCCGATCGGCGTGCTGGAGATGGAGGACGAGGCCGGCATGGACGAGAAGCTCCTGGCCGTGCCGATCGACAAGATCACGCAGATCAACAAGAGCGTTCGCACCTACGAGGACATCCCCGCGATCGATCTGGCGCGGATCTCCCATTTCTTCGAGCACTACAAGGACCTGGAGCCGAACAAGTGGGTCAAGGTGCGTGGCTGGGAAGGCCCGGAGCGGGCGCACCAGCTGATCCTGGAAGGCATCGAGCGTGCCAAGGCCGAGGCTGCCGGCGACGGCAAGTAGCGACGGCACGATGGCGGCCCATGCAACGCACGCGGGCTGAGCTCACCGCATGACCCTACCTCCCCCTGCCGCACGCGAGCCGTTGCACACGAGGCGCGTCGAGTGCCGCGGCTATCGCCGGACGGACGGGCTTTGGGATATCGAGGGGCATCTGGTCGACACCAAAGCCTACCCGTTCGCCAACAGCTTCCGGGGCGAACTTGCGCCGGGTGAGCCGCTGCATGAGATGTGGCTGCGGCTCACCCTCGACGATGACCTGCGGGTCCATGACGTCGTCGCCGTCACCGCGGCCGGCCCCTATGCGGTCTGCCCGGCGATCAACGCGGCGTTCGTGCAGCTGAAGGGCCTGACGATCGGCCGAGGCTGGCGGCGCGACGTGCTGGCCCGGATCGGCGGGGTGCGCGGCTGCACCCATCTGGTCGAGCTGCTGTGGCCGATGGCGACGGCGGCCTATCAGACGATCTATCCCGTCCTCGCCCGCGAGCGCCCGACGGCGGAGACCCGCCCGCCGGCGCATCTCGACAGCTGTCACGCCCTGGCCCGCGATGGCGACGTGGTCCGCGAGCATCATCCGCGCTGGTATACCGGCGACAGAAGCTCCTGAGCAGCCCGTCAGCCGCTCGACAGGGCCTCATTCGGCGTCAGCGCTCGAATCGACAGGGCATGGATCCGCTCCCGTAGCAGATCTGCCGCCGCCCCGTGTAC
>JAPJRA010000092.1 GCA_030824835.1 Geminicoccaceae bacterium
CTCGCCGTTGTAGACCGGGATGCCGATGCTCACACGGGGCAAAGGTGAGGCTCCTTAAATTTTGGAAAGGCTCCTTGCTGTCCGGGGCACCACAGCCCAACCGAACAAGGAACCATGATGATCATTTACCACGCGTCTCTTGGCGGTTAGAAGCCACAACGGTCGGTATTTTCAACTACCGAATATTGGGCGTCGTACCCCTCTACAGGATCGGCCTCATCCGACGAGACCGGCGGGCGCGCTCGATGCATCTCCCGTCACCCCCACCCTTGAGGATATCGCCGTGGACAGCTCACTCTCATGTCCGGCCTGCGGTGAAGCTGCGCTGGCACCATTTTACCGCGTGGCGTCGATCCCGGTGCACAGCTGTGTCCTTGTAGAGACGCGCGAGGCGGCGCTGGCATTCCCGCAAGGCGATCTCGAACTCGCATTCTGCGAGAGCTGCGGCTTCATCCACAATCATCTGTTCGACCCGTCGCGGCTGGACTACTCGGGCGAGTATGAGGAGACCCAGGGCTTTTCGCCACGGTTTCGGCGCTTCATCGACGAAGTCTGCGACGATCAGATTGGGCGCCACGCGCTTGGCGGCAAGACATTGTTCGAGATCGGCTGCGGCAAGGGCGAGTTTCTGGTCAGCTTATGCGAGCGCGGCAGGTGTCATGGCGTCGGGATCGACCCCGCCTATCGCCCCGAGCGCATCCAGTCGGCGGCAGCCGCGCGGCTTACCTTCGTGCAGGACAGGTTTGGCCCGAGCTATGGCCCGATCGCGGCCGACTATGTCTGCTGCCGGCATACCTTGGAGCATGTTCCCGATGTTGGCGATTTCCTCCGGCTGGTGCGCGACGGCATCGGCGACCGCCGGCCGGTGACGCTGTTCTTCGAGCTGCCGGACACCGAGCGGGTGCTCGACGAGCGCGCATTCTGGGACATCTACTACGAGCATTGCTCCTACTTCACCCCAGGCTCGCTCGAGCGGCTGTTCCGGCGCAGCGGATTCGAGGTGACCCGGCAGTGGAAGGCTTTTGACGACCAGTATCTGATGCTCGAGGCACGCCCCGGTGCGGGCGTGCCGGTGCCTGACGAGGCTGCCGACATCGAGCGCACCCGTCAGCGAGTGACAGCGTTCAGCACCGACGTGGCCAGCAAGCTCGACGGCTTGCGCGAATCCGTGCAGGCGTGGCAGCGTGGCGGCAAGACGGTGGTGATCTGGGGCTCTGGATCCAAGTCCGTCGGCTATCTGACGACCTTGGGACTGCGCGACGAAATCACGGCCGTGGTGGACATCAATCCCCACAAGCACGGCAAGTACCAAGCCGGCAGCGGCCACCAGATCGTCGGGCCAGACGCGCTGACCGAGATCAAGCCGGACGCCGTCGTGATCATGAACCCGATCTATGTCGAGGAGATCACCGCCGATCTGAAAAGCCGCGGTCTCGCTCCCGAGATCACGGCACTGGGTTGACCTGCTCCTCGCGCCTTAGGCCCGCCGGTGGCAGGCCGCAAAGTCCCGCAGTGTCGGATTCGGGCGAGGACACGGCGCTGGCGCGAGCACCCATGACCCCTGCGTAGACCGCCTCGCAACGCTCGGCTGCCTTGTCCCAGGTGGCGGTATCGAGAATGAGGTCACGCGCTGCCGTGCCCAGCCGCGCCCCCAATGCCGCATCATCGCTCAGGCGAACGATGGCATTGGCGAATCCAGCAATGTCGCGGTTTGGCACGATCAATCCCGTGACCTCGTGCTCGAGCAGCTTGGCCGAGCCCGCGAATGAGACGATAGCCTTGCCGGCGGCCATGTAGTTCAGCAGCTTCTGCGGCAGACCAGGGCATTCGACCCGTGGCATCAGCGCCACGGACGCTTCCGACAGGCGCTGCGGCAGGGCCGAGAAGCTGTCGTGGATGATCTCGATCGCATGCGCGACGCCCAGACGCTCGGCCATCGGCTGAAAGGGCTCGAAGCTCGCCGTGATGAGAAGTCGCAAACGCAGCTTGGGCCGCACCGCCAAGGCCCGCGCGAACGCCTCGAGCATCAGGTCGATGCCCTGATACGGCGCCAGCGTACCCGTATAGACGAGCAGACCCGGCTCGGCCGCGGACATGCTTACGGCCGCGAACGAATCCACCTCGACCCCATTCGGCACAACCGTGATGCGATGCGGATCGAAACCATGCCGTCCGGCCAGAGCACGACTGATATCGTCGGTGACCACGATCATGTGATCAGCCAACGCCGGAATCCACTGATCCAGCCGCCGGCCCAACCCGCCAGCGAGACGTGTCATCCATTGCTTGCCGTAGGCAGGCAGCTCAGCCCCGAGCATCGTATGGGCGTCGTAAACGATAGGGACGCCCGTGCCGCGCCTGCCGAAGGCGGCAGTCAACAAACCCTCGAAGTGGTGCGCATGCACCACGTCAAACTCGCGCTCACGCAGACGACGGCCGATCAGGCGCGCCAGGGCAGGATCGTAGATGGCCAGCTTGGCAAGCGTCGGCCCCGGCTCCAGGCTGCCCAGCTCGACCCGGTCGAAAATCCGCCGCACGGGAAAGCCGTACTGCGCGTCTTCCTCGGCCAAATGGTACGTGATGAGCTCGATATCGTGACCGCGCGCCGCCAAGGCCTGGGTCAGCCGTTCGACGCGCAACGGTGTTCCGCGGCGCGCCGGCATCGGGCACGCCGCAACCATAGCGATACGCAGCGGCCGCCTTTCGGACTTCAACCGTGCCACTCCAAACGGCAAGCCCCCATCCCATTGCCCGTGATGAAACCATCGACGGTACCGCTATATACCGTCGAGCCCAATACGTACGCTCGCGACGATACGTGATCAATATCCGATGCTACACCTGCAGGCGATAGACCCGCCGGTGAGCTTTTGCCAGACATGGCAATCACATGCTCGCCTGACCGACGAACCGCAAGGCTCCCGTTTACCCAAGAGGTATCACACGACAGCGGCCATATGGTGCGGCTCGACGGCATTAGATCGAAGACCTATGGAAACCTGCCATATCGGTTCGCCCGCCACATTGCAACCCGGGCCGGTGCGAGCAGCCACGGATGAGATGCTCCGACGGCATTTCGGCATCGCCCGATGCCAATACTGACCGACGCCCCTATCGGTCGCCGAACCTCGATGACTCTTTCGCCCTATCTAAGTTCGCGGCAATCGAACCACCATCGCGCCAACGCCGCAAGGAATCTTGCCGGGTTCAGCATGGTATGCATAGCAGAGTGCATCGACACGGGATCAACCCGGTTGTCCAAGCCTCACACCGCTGCCCCTGCTACAGCCGATCGTGCGGACGCTCCGGTGGAGAGTTGCCGGGCCACACTCAGGTGGGCTACCACTGCCGCAGCAGCCGTAGCAGGACCGCGCCCCCCCGCATGCCCGATAATCCTCGTGTCGCCTTGTTCGTCACCTGCCTCGTGGATCTGTTCCGCCCGTCGGTCGGCTTTGCGGCCATCAAGCTGCTCGAAGACGCGGGCTGCCAGGTGGACGTGCCCCGATCGCAGACCTGCTGCGGCCAGCCAGCGTTCAATTCCGGCGATCGTGCTACCACCGAGGCGTTGGCGCGCGGGCTGATCCGAACCTTCTCCGGATACGACCATGTCGTCGCACCGTCGGGTTCATGCGCCGGCATGCTGCAACGGCACCTGCCGGAGCTGTTCGACGACGAACCCGAGATGAAGGCACTTGCGGTTGAACTCGCCGGCCGCTGTCACGAGCTGGTGAGCTTCCTGACCGACGTACTGGGCGTGCGCAGCGTGAGCGCCTCCCTGACTGGCACGGCCACCTACCATGACAGCTGCTCCGGTCTGCGCGAGCTGCAGATCAAGCAGCAGCCGCGCCAACTCCTGGGCAGCGTCGACGGCTTGGCGCTGGTCGAAATGGAGGAGAACGAGGTCTGCTGCGGCTTCGGCGGCACGTTCTGCGTCAAGTATCCCGAAATTTCCACCCGCATGGTTGCCAACAAAGCGGCCAACATCGAGGCCGCCGGGGCAGGGCTGCTGCTGGCCGGCGATCTTGGCTGCCTGATGAACATGGCCGGACGACTGAAGCGGCTGGGCTCGAGCGTGCAGGTGCGCCATATTGCCGAGGTGCTCGCAGGCGACGTGACCACCCCCGCCATCGGCGAGGCCGAAAGCTGAGGCGCAGGGTCTGGGTCCATGGAAACCACCACACTCGAGTTTGAGGCCAACGCGCATACGGCGCTGGAAAATCCGGCGCTGCAGTCGGCGTTGGCCAAGATCAAGACCGGCTGGGTAGCCGGCCGCGCCAGGGCGGCCGACCGGCTGCCCGAATTCGATGCCCTCCGCGACCACGGGCGGGACATCAAGAACCATAGCTTGGCTCATCTCGATCTCTACCTCGAGGCCTTCGAGGCCAAGGTGGTCGAACTCGGTGGCACCGTGCATTGGGCACGCGACGCCGCCGAAGCGCGGGCGGTCATTCTCGATATCTGCCGAGCCGTCGGTGCCCGGACGGTGACCAAGAGCAAGAGCATGATCACCGAGGAGATCGGGCTCAATGCCTTCCTCGAGGCACATGACCTGCAGCCGATCGAGACCGATCTCGGCGAGTACATCCTGCAGATCTCGGGGCAGCCGCCGAGTCATATCGTCGGTCCAGCGGTCCATATGACCAAGGACGAGATCAGTGACCTGTTCGAGCAGCATCATGGCGGGCCGCGCCTGGAGGAAGCATCGGACCTCGTCGCCGCGGCACGGAAGATCATGCGGCGGCACTACCTAGCCGCCGATGTCGGCGTGACCGGCGCCAATTTTCTGGTGGCCGAGACGGGCTCGGCGATCACGGTCACCAACGAGGGCAATGCCGAGCTCACCCAGGGCCTGCCCCGCACCCACATCGTGGTCACCAGCCTGGAGAAGGTGGTGCCCACGATGGAGGACGCCTTCACGCTGCTCCGTCTGCTCGCCCGCTCGGCGACCGGGCAGGAGTTTAGCAGCTACACCACGGTGATGACCGGCCCCAAACGGGCGGCGGACCTCGACGGGCCCGAGCATTTCCACGTCGTCCTGCTCGACAATGGCCGCTCGCAGATGCTGGGCAACGAGTTCCGCGAGATGCTGCGCTGCATCCGCTGCGGCGCCTGCATGAACCACTGCCCGGTCTACACCGCCACTGGCGGGCACGCCTATGGCTGGGTCTATCCTGGGCCCATGGGGTCCGTGCTGACGCCGCAGTTCATTGGCATCGAGAACGGCTACCCGTTGCCCAATGCCTCGACGTTCTGCGGCCGCTGCGAACAGGTCTGCCCGGTGCGCATCCCACTGCCCAAATTGATGCGCCACTGGCGCGAGGAGCAGTTCCGCCGCCAGCTGACCCCGGCGGCGGCCCGCTATGGCCTGGGTGTCTGGGGTTTCTTTGCCCGCAGGCCCGCACTCTATCGCCTGGTCACCGGCATGGCGACGCGGGGGTTGCGGCTCCTCGCACGCGGCGGGCGCATCCGCTGGGCACCACTGGCCGCCGGTTGGACGGGAACCCGCGACCTTCCGGCCCCACAAGGCGCGACCTTCATGAGTCAGTGGCGTGCCAGTGGCAGGGGCCGGCGGTGAGCGCGCGGGACGCGGTCCTGGCCCGCCTCCGCGACGCGCTGCCGCGTTCGCCCGAGGAGCAGGTCGCAGCCGTGGCGGCCGTCAACGCCCGAATCAGCGCCCATGCGTCGAATCTGATTCCCGCCCGCGGCCAGCTCGAGCAGGAGGGGCGGGTCCAGCTGTTCGCCCAGCTGGCGTCTTCCGTGGCCGCCGATGTTCGCCGGCTCGCAACCTTGCAGGAGGTGCCGGCAGCGGCAAGCGCCTACCTGCGCGAGCACAACCTGCCGCAGAAGCTCGTTCTGGCGCCGGAGCCACTGCTCGACCAGGCCAACTGGGACAGCCAGCCACTGCTGCGCGTCCGTCGCGGCACGGCAGACGACAGTGACGCCGTGGGTGTGACGCTGGCAGTGGCGGGTGTCGCGGAGACTGGCACACTGGTGCTGGCCTCCAGCGCCGAGCGCCCGGCCCTGCTGGTTTCGATGCCGGAGACCAGCATCGTCGTGGTCGCCGCCGAATGGATCGAAGGTGCCTACGAGCAGGCGTGGGAATCGGTCAGGGCCATGCCGGGCGGCGTGCCGCGCTCGGTCAATTTCGTGACCGGCCCCTCGCGCACCGCCGACATCGCGCAGCAGCTCGAGCTGGGCGCCCACGGTCCGAAACGCCTGCTCATCCTGATCGTCGAGCAGCTGCCGGCCTGAGACGGGGAGTTCGGGCTTGAGTCGGCGGTCACGCAACGTCACGCCCGAAGAACGGGCCTTGTGGCACTATATGGTGCGCGATGCCGCCCCCCTGCACGCGCAGCCGGCACTGGAATCGCCAGTGTCCCAGCCCCCCGTGCAAGCATCGGCGCCGCCGCCGGAACCATCACGTCCCTTGCCGCCACCAGCACTTCCCCCGCTGCCGCGCTTGCGCGTGAGCGCATCCCAGCGACTCGATCCGTCGGGTCCGATCGATCTCGACCGGCGCACCTGGCTGAAGTTGCGCCGAGGCAACTATCCGATCGACGCCCGTCTGGACCTGCACGGCCTGACCCAGGCGGAGGCGCATGCGCGTCTCGGTGCCTTCCTCAGCGGTGCCCAGGCGCGTGGCAACCGCTGTGTATTGGTGATCACCGGCCGAGCGCTCGGTCGAGGCGGCACGCTGCGCACGATGACGCCACGCTGGCTCGACGAGGCACCTAACCGGGTGCGGGTGCTGGCCTTTGCACAGGCGCAGCTGCACCATGGCGGCGATGGCGCGCTGTATGTCCTGCTCCGCCGACGGCAGGGCTGATCGGCCACGACCCGTCGCCATTCGCGCCGCCCCTGCGATTGCGTGCTTCGATAATGCGGCCTTGACGGGGTAGAGAACCCCTGTCGGCGATGCCCATTCAAGAATCCGCCGAGATTAGGCCTATGCCGCACCATCAGCGGTACACGCGTGCGGCGCGCGACCGGCGGCCTGGGCGATGTGAGGAAAGTAGAGCTACCTTGGTCGATGTCTTCGATAGGCTCGCCCAGCCGATCCTTTCCAGGGCCAACATCCCGGAGCGGCTCCATGCCCGCTCGAGCCGCGCCGGCATCTTGGTTCGTCACCCACCAGCCCGACTCGATTAGCCAGCAGGCGGACAGCGCATGACTGCCAACCGACAGATCCTTGGACCCGTGCGGGCCGGAACACCGAGCTGGTGGGGCGCCCTGTTCCTCGCTGCGGTCATGACCGTCATGGCGCCATTGTCCGCGCCCCTCGCTGCGGAACCGGCTGCCGATGCACCACTCGAAACATCCGCTCGAGGCAGCGACGGCAAGACATCCCCACCACCGGCCCTGATTCTTGCCGACGCGGAAATGAGTATCTCAGGCTTCATGGAGGAGCGTGCTCTGGCTTGGCAGGAGCACATGCGCGAGCAGATCACGGCGCTCCCCAATATGCCTGCAGAGTTCACCGCCACCGGACAGCGCCTCATCGATGGTCTGGAGGGCCGCGGGTTGGGCGAGGTGGCCGTATTGCTCATGGTGTTCGTGGGTCTTGGCGTGGCCGCCGAGCTGCTGTTTGCCTGGGCGACCCGGTCCGTCACTCGACGGATCCAGACCAAGCCCTTCACCAGTGTGCACAGCCGGACCACCACTGTTCTGACGGGCCTGACCCTGGGGCTCGCCCGCGTGCTATGCTTTGCCGCCGGCAGCCTTGGCGGCTTTCTGCCGATGACCTGGCCACCGCCGTTGCGCCGCTTGGTGTTGGGCTATCTGGTTGCCGTCCTGGCATTACGCGTGACATTGGCCCTGGGCCGGTTCCTGTTCGCACCCGAAAATGAACGGCTGCGCGTGGTTCCTATGAACGACGGTGCGGCAAGATTCTGGCATCGCTGGAATGCCGTGTTCGTGGGCTGGTTTGCAATCGGCTACGTCACGATCGAGCTCCTGCGCCAGCTCGGCATGAGCCTGCCGGCTGCACAGGATCTGGCCTACCTCCTGGGGTTGGGCCTGCTGGCCATCGCCATCCGGATGATCTGGCGGCCCGGCCGGCCACCAAAGGTCGCCGGCCGGATCGTCCGCACGGTCCTGGCCGTCATGGTCTGGATCGCCTGGGTCATCTCCGCCAGAGCATCGATGTGGGTGCTGATCGTCGGCTGGGCGTTGGCCATAGCGATTCCTGCCCTGCACCGCAGCGTGATGCACCTTTACCGGCCGATCGAGCCGACCGCCGAGGGCACGCAGCCACCACCGGTCCCGGTGTGGGCGATGGTCTTCGATCGCGGCGCCCGCGCCTTGCTGATCGGAGGCGCCCTATGGGTGCTCGTCGTCGCTCTCGGGTTCGATATGAGCACGCTCGCCGGTGCAGATACCCCAATGACCCGGCTGCTGAACGGAGCCGTGCATGCGGTCGTCATTCTGCTACTGGCCGATCTGCTGTGGCAGCTGGCACGCACCGCGATCGATCGCCGCCTCGGCGAGGCCCATTCCATTGGTAGTGGGGACGAGCACGACCCAGTTCTTACCCCTGAAGAGGCCCGTCGCCTTGGCCGCATCCGCACGCTGCTGCCGATCCTGCGGATCGTGCTGTTCGTCGTCCTGGCGGTGATCGCCATTCTTATGGCACTCTCGGAACTCGGCGTGCAGATCGCGCCGCTGATCGCGGGTGCCGGTGTGGTCGGCGTCGCGGTCGGCTTCGGCTCGCAGACCCTCGTAAAGGATATCATCTCGGGCATGTTCTACCTGCTCGACGATGCGTTCCGCGTGGGCGAGTACATCGTCAGCGGGAGTTACCGCGGCACGGTCGAGGGCTTCTCGCTGCGCTCGATCCGGCTTCGACATCATCGTGGCCCGATCTTCACCGTGCCGTTCGGCATGCTGGGTGCCATCCAGAACCTGAGCCGCGACTGGGTGATCGACAAGATTACCGTGGGCGTCACCTACGACACCGACCTCGATCTGGTGAAGAAGGTGGTCAAGCAGGTCAGTCGCGAGATCATGGCCGATCCCAATCTGGCCAAGGGCATCATCGAGCCGCTCAAGTCGCAGGGTGTCGCCTCCATGGGCGACTTCGCGATCCAGATCCGGATGAAGTTCATGGCCAAGCCAGGCGAGCAGTTCATCGTCCGGCGGGCGATCTACGACAAGATCAAGAAGGCCTTCACCGCCAACGGCATCAAGTTCGCCTTTCCGACGGTCACCGTGGCAGGTGGCGATAGCCGCCCAGATATCGCCGTGGCGCAGCAGGCGATTTCGCTGACCCACAAGCCGGCGGCCGAGTAAGGCTGCGTCGCGGCCGGCACTATCCCCCGTCCCGCCGGAGAGAGGCGAACTGCCCCCCTCCGGCCTTCCGACGGCGCCTAGTCGCTCTGGGCCTTCTTGACCGGCGCGCCGCCATTGGCGGCCATTGCACGCTCGCCGATCTTCGAGGCGAAGTTCATCACATGGAAGGTGTAGTTCTCTTCTACCGTGCCCTGGAACAGATGCGCCCAGGGGCCGATGGCGTAGATCCCCAGATCCTCGCCGCCATGCGTCTCGCTCGGTAGCGGTACCAGCGATTGCTGGATGAAGTCGGGATCCGTGGCCTCCTCCAT
>JAPJRA010000093.1:0-2371 GCA_030824835.1 Geminicoccaceae bacterium
CCTTGAGCCCTACCTTGTCCAGCATCAGCAGCCCCGCGGCCTCGGCCTCCTCGCGGCTCTTGCCTCGTGCCAGCCGCAGCGGCGTCGCCACGTTGCCGAGGGCCGTCATGTGCGGCCACAGATTGAAATGCTGGAAAACGAACCCGACATTGCGGCGCACGTCCTGGATCCGTCGGTCGCTTGCTGGCTTGCGGTCGCCGCTGGCACCGTCGACGAAGCCCAGCAGCTCGCCCTCGATGAAGACTTGACCGGACGTGTAGGGCTCCAGGAAGGCGATGCAGCGCAGAAGCGTACTCTTGCCCGAGCCAGACGGCCCGATCACGCACACGGTCTCGGACTTGGCGACGGTGAGGTCGATACCCCGGAGCACCTCATGATCGCCGAAGCTCTTGGTCAGGCGGCGTACGTCGATGATGGGGCGGTCGGTCATGCGGACATCCGGCACGGGCTGCATCAGCGCGCCTGGCGGGCGCGGAAGCGACCCACCCTGATCTCGACGCGGCGCATGGTGAAGGTGAGGGCCTCGACCAGGCCCCAGTAGAACAGGGCCAGGAAGAGCAGTGTCTCGGCATAGGCGTAGGTGGTCGAGCCGATGCCGGAGACCACCGAGGTCATCTCGTTGACCGTGATCACCGACAGCACGGCAGTCTCCTTGGCCAGGATCACGATCATGTTGGCCAGCGTCGGCAGGATGATGACCAGCATCTGCGGCACCTGCACGTAGCGCACGATCTGCAGCCGGCTGAACCCGGCCATCCGCGCTGCCTCGATCTGTCCCTTGGGCACGGATGCGAAGCCACTGGTGAAGATTACCGCGAAATAGGCGCTGCCATAGATCGCTAGACCCAGGATGCCGGCGGTCAGCGGGTCTAGGTCGAGGCCCATGAAGGGCCCACCGTAATACAGGATGAAGAGCTGGATCAGGAACGGTGTGCCGCGCAGCACGGCCACATAGGCGTCGCATAGCCAGCGAACGGCCCGATGGGCGAACGCCTGCAGGCAGCCGACCACGAACCCCAGGGTGAGACCCAGGACGGAGCCGGTGACCCAGATCAGCAGCGTCAGCAGGAAGCCGTGCAGAAGGTCCGGCCAGCGGTCGAGCAGGATGGTGGGGTCGAACTGCATGTTCGTCAGGCCGCCAGCTGCCGGTGGCCGACGTTGCCCAGATAGGCCACGGCGCCATTGATCACGAGATAGAGGGCGCCAGCTGCGAGATAGATCTCGAGGGGCTGGAAGGTGCTGGTGGCGATGTTCTGGGCCGTCCGGGTCAGCTCGAGGATTCCCACCACAGAAATCAGCGAGCTCGCCTTGACCATCATTGTCACCTCGTTGATCAGCAGCGGTGCGGTGAGCCGCACCGCCTGCGGCACCTCGATCCGGGTGACGATCTGCGTCCGGGACAGGCCCAGCATCCGTGCCGCCTCGAGTTGGCCGGGAGCCACGCCCAGGAATCCACCCCGTAGGATCTCGGCCTGGTAGGCGGCCGTGCACACCGAAAGGGCACCCAGCGCCGCGGACGCCGAAGAGATGTTCAGGCCGAGGCTCGGCAGCACGTAGTAGGCGACGAGCAGCTGCACGATCAGCGGCACGCCACGGAAGAAGCTGACATAGAACGCGGCGGCTGCCCGCAGCACCGGGTTGCCGGAGAGACTGGCACTGCAGACCGGTACCGCGATCAGAAACCCGATGACGACCGATACCAAGGAATAGATGACGGTCCATGCCGCGCCGGTGAGAAGAAATGGCATGGATGACCAGACAATCGAAAAGTCGAGCATGCCATCGCTTTCCCAAAGGCAAAGTGGTGGGGCCGGTAGGGTGCCGGCCCTGACGACAATGCGCCGAATACGCGACCTAGAAGCCGGGCTCGGGCAACGTCGCCGGCAGGTCCATGACCGTGCCGAACCACTTCTTCTGCAGCTCGGCCATGCGGCCGTCCTGCTCGATCTTGATGATGGCGGCGTCGATGGCGTCCATCAGCGACTTCGAATCATCGTCCTTGCGGCCGATATAACCGAAATAGACCTTGGCGCCGAACGGCGGCTCGACGATCGCGAACACGTTCGGGCGCTGCTGTGCCACATAGGCAATGTTGGCCATCGAGTTGGCTACCGCCTCGGTCCGGCCGGCCGCCAGATCGGCGTAGGACTGGCTGAAGTCGACATATTCCTGGATTTCGACCGGCTCGGGCAGGGTCTTGGCGAACTCCTGCAGCTGCGCCAGCTGCGCTGTCGCCTTGGCCGAGCCCACCTTCTTGCCCGCGATGTCCGCCGGCTTCATGATCTCGGAATTGCCCGCCTTCTTGAGGATGGCGACAGTCGCATCGCCGACCGGCACGGAGAAGCGATAGCGCTCCATGCGGGCCTTGGTC
>JAPJRA010000093.1:2381-9497 GCA_030824835.1 Geminicoccaceae bacterium
TGGTCACCGTGGCCGGCCCGGCCACCATGTCGAACTTCTGCGCGTCCAGGCCCGGTAGCACGCTCGGCCAGGGCAGATCGAGCCAGGTGATCTTGACGCCCAGCTCCTTGCCGATCTCGGCGAAGAGGTCGACGTTGAGGCCGGCATGCTCGCCGTTCAGCACGAAGTCGAAGGGCGCGAACTGCTCCTCGGTGCCGACTGCAAGCTCGCCCTTGGCCTTCACCTTCGCCAGAAGATCCTCGGCCTGGGCCGCGGCCGAGCCGAGTAGCGGCAACATCACGGCCAGCGCCGCCATCAGGCCATGCTTTGCGGTAGGTCTCATCCTCGTCCCTCTGCTGCTTCCAAGCTTCACATGCATGGCCCGTGCCGGACGGTCGGTGTCGCCGTCCTTGCAATTAGGTCTATACATAAAGGCCGAACCCGTCTAGATCCCTTGCGTCGTCGCGAACAGGAGTTTTCGGGCATGGCGAGCCAGGGCGTGTCGGGGCGATTGCGGCTCAATCCCCATCTCGCGGCCCTGCCGCCCTACAATGCCGGCATCAACGTGCAGATCGCGCGCGAGCGCAGCGGTCGGCACGAGATCGCAAGGCTGGCCAGCAACGAGAATCCCGACGGCTGCGCGCCCGCGGTGCTGGCGGCGCTCGATCCAGCGGCCTACGAGCCGTGGCGCTATGCCGATCCCGGCTGCACGCAATTGCGGCTCGACCTCGCCCGAAATCTGCAGGCCGATGCTGACCGGATCGTCGTCGGCAACGGCTCGGAGGAGATGATCGCCGCTCTCGCCCGTACCGTGCTGCAGCCCGGCGATGCGGTGGTCACCGTGGTGCCGAGTTTCGGCCTGCACGAGATCGAGCCGCTGGCACTGGGCGCCCGCGTGCTGAAGATTCCCATGACACCGGACATGGGCTTCGCTCTGGAGCCGCTGACGGCTGCGATCGCCGCCGGGCCGAGGCTGGTCTTCCTGGGCTCGCCGTGGAACCCGGTCGGCCCGGCTCTGGACACCGCGGCGCTCGAGCGGCTCACCGCGGCGGTCCGACCCGGCACGCTGTTCGTCCTGGACGAGGCCTATCATGAATACGCGCCGCGCGACCTGATCCCCGACGGTCTGAAGTTTCTGACGGCGGTGGGCATCGACCATGTGGTCTTGCGCACCTTCTCCAAGGCCTATGGATTGGCCGGCCTTCGAGTCGGCTACGCCGTCTGCTCGGATGGCGAGATAGCCCGCGTGCTGCGTGCCGCCAAGACGCCGTTCAACGTCAATGCCGCGGCACAGGCCGCCGCCCGCGCGGCCCTGGCCGACCAAGCCTGGATGGAGGACTCGGTCGCCCGCTGCGTCGTCGAGCGCGAGCGCGTCGCGGCCGACCTGCGCAGCCTCGGGCTGCGGGTCGCGCCCTCGGCCACGAACTTCCTGTTCTTCGACAGTGGCCATGACAGCGCCACCATTGCCGATCGGCTGCTGAGCCAGGGCATCATCGTCAAGCCATGGCGTGAGCCCGGCTACACGAGCTGGTTGCGCGTGACCATCGGCCACCGCGCGGACAACGCGCGCTTCGTGGCCGCCCTGACGCATGCATTGCCAGACGCAGGACACTAGCTTGGCCCAGACCGCGCCTGCGTTCGCACAATCCGGGCCCGATGCGATGCGGCACAAAAGCTTTCCGCCTGTCGTCGGGCCCGATGCGAAAGTCGTGATCTTGGGCAGCATGCCAGGCGCAGCGTCGCTGCGTGCCGGGCAATATTATGCGCACAAGCACAACAGCTTCTGGCGCATCATGGGCGAGTTGCTGGGTGCCGGCCTCGATCTGCCCTATCCGGACCGGCTGCAGATCCTGACCCGATCCGGCGTGGCGCTGTGGGACGTGCTCGAATCGTGCGTGCGGATCGGCAGCCTCGACTCCGCGATCACGGACGAGCACCCCAATGACTTCGCGGCGTTCTTTGCCGAACATCGCCGCATCAATCACGTCTTCTTCAACGGCGCCAAGGCCGAGCAGGCGTTTACTCGGCGCGTGCTTCCGACATTGGCATCCGACCGGCTGACGCTCTGTCGCCTGCCGTCGACCAGCCCGGCGCATGCGGGCATGAGCTTCCAGCGGAAACTCGACGCATGGCGCGTGGTCGTGGCCTGCGGCGGCGTCGTGCACGATCGGCCGGTTCCCGACGGCTGAGCCGAGCCGAAGTGCGTACGCGGCATGCGTCGGCAAGCTCGTGCGATAGCTTGACACCCGGCAATCGCAGCCCAAAAATCGTTTTGTGGCGCCCGCTTCGGCGGACGACCGAATAAGAACGAGGGAGGCTACGAGCCGCAGGTCGTGCGGTTGCTCCTTCGTGCGTGCAACGATCAGGGAGCAACCAATGCAGCTGAGCCGCGCCGAGCTCTTGCAGGCCTACCAGCAGATGCGCACGATCCGCGAGTTCGAGGAGCGTGTGCACGACGAGTTCTCCGCCGGCAACATCCCGGGCTTCGTGCATCTGTATGCCGGCGAGGAGGCATCGGGTGTCGGCTTCTGCATGCACCTGACCGACGTCGACCGCATCGCCAGCACCCATCGCGGGCACGGCCACTGCATTGCCAAGGGTTGCGACACCCGCGGGATGATGCATGAGATCTTCGGCCGCAAGGAGGGCCTTTGCGGCGGCAAGGGCGGCTCGATGCATATCGCCGACCTGGAAAAGGGGATGATGGGGGCCAATGGCATCGTCGGCGGCGGCCCGCCCTTGATCTGCGGCGCTGCGTTGACGGCCAAGACGCTGAAGACCGGCGGCGTCGCAATCGCCTTTGTCGGCGACGGCGCCTCTAACCAGGGCACCACGCTCGAGAGCTACAACCTGGCCAAGGTCTGGAACCTGCCCGCAATCTTCGTGGTCGAGGACAACGGCTACGCCGAGAGCACGGGCAGCGCCTGGTCGGTCAGTGGCAGCCAGCTGGGGCGCGCCGCCGGCTTCGGCATGCCGGCACACGAGGTCGACGGGCATGATTTCTTCGCGGTCTACGACGTCGCCCGCGAGGTGATCGACCGGGCGCGCTCGGGTGGCGGCCCCAGCCTCGTCCACGTCCGGCTGAATCGGTATTTCGGCCATTTCGAGGGTGACGCGATGACCTATCGCGGCCCCGACGAGGTCGCCAAGCTGCGTGCGACCAAAGATCCGCTGAACATCTTCCGCCAGCGCGTGCTGGAAGCGGCTCTGCTCGAGTCCGAGGACCTCGACCGGATCGACCAGGAGGTCAAGTCCCACATCGATCAGGTGACGGTCGAGGCCAAGGCGGCGGCGATGCCGACCGAGAAGGACCTGCTCACCGACGTCTACGTGTCCTACTGAGGAGCCTCCAGATGGCCAAGAAAAGCTACCGCCAGGCGATCAACGAGGCGCTGCGGCAGGAGATGGAGCGCGACCACCGCGTCGTGGTCATGGGCGAGGACATCGCCGGCAGCCTGGGCACGCCCGGCGAGGATGATGCCTGGGGCGGCCCGATGGGCGTGACCAAGGGCCTGATGGCGCAGTTCGGCCGCGAGCGCGTGCTCGACACGCCGATCACCGAGAGCAGCTTCATCGGTGCTGCTGTCGGTGCCGCAGCCACCGGTCTGCGCCCGGTCGCCGAGCTGATGTTTGTCGACTTCATGGGCGTCTGCTTCGACCAGATCTTCAACCAAGCCGCCAAGTTCAAGTATATGTTCGGCGGCAAGGCGGTGACGCCGGTCGTGATCCGCACCATGTACGGTGCGGGTTTCCGCGCCGCGTCGCAGCACAGCCAGTGCCTGTATCCACTGTTCACGCACATCCCGGGCCTGAAGGTGGCGCTGCCCAGCAACGCCTACGAGGCCAAGGGTCTCCTGATCCAGGCGATCCGGGACGACGACCCGGTCATGTTCTTCGAGCACAAGGCCATGTACGACGACGAGGTCGACGTCCCCGACGAATCGTACGCCATCCCGTTCGGTCAGGCGAATGTCACCCGCGAGGGTGACGACGTGACGATCGTGGCGTTCGGTCGGATGGTGAACTTCGCCAATGAAGCGGCGGACCGGCTGAGCAAGAACGGCATCTCTTGCACCGTGGTCGATCCGCGCACCACCTCGCCCCTGGACACTGACACCATTCTGGAGACGGTCGAGGAGACCGGCCGGGTGGTGATCGTCGACGAGGCGCATCCGCGCTGCAACATGGCGACGGACATCTCGGCCCTGGTAACCTCGAATCTGTGGGGCAAGCTCAAGGCTGGACCGCAGCTGGTGACCGCGCCGCACGCGCCGGTGCCGTTCTCGCCGGCGCTCGAGGACCTTTACGTGCCAAGCGCGGCCAAGATCGAGGCCGCGGTTCGTGCCGCCATGGGGAAGGGTCACTGATGGCGGAGATCCAGCCCATCGTCATGCCGAAATGGGGCCTGGCGATGCAGGAGGGCATGCTGGCCGCCTGGCAGGTCGACGTGGGCCAGGAGGTCAGCAAGGGTCAGGAGATCGCGGACATCGAGACCTCCAAGATCGCCAACGCTTTCGAGAGCCCGGTCACCGGGCTCCTGCGGCGACGACTGGTCGGCGAGGGCGAGACGGTTGCCGTCGGCGCGCTCCTGGCGCTCGTGGCCGACGCCTCGGTGCCGGACGCTGATCTCGATGCCTTTGTCGAGGACTTCCAGGCCAGCTTCGCGGCGTCGGCAGCCGCGGCAGGATCCGCTGCTCCCGAGCCGGAGCTGATCGAGGCGGGTGGGCGCCGGTTGCGCTACCTCGAGCTCGGCACGGCCGAGGGCGTGCCGGTGCTGTTCATCCACGGCTTCGGCGGCGATCTCAACAACTGGTTGTTCAACCAGCCTGCCCTGGCCGAGCGGCACACCACCTATGCTTTGGACCTGCCCGGCCACGGTGGATCGGCAAAGCAGCTAGGCACCGGCGATATCGGGGCATTGGCCACCGCCGTCTGCGACTTCATGGCCGCCAAGGGCATCGCCAAAGCGCATCTGGTCGGGCATTCGCTGGGCGGTGGGATCAGCCTCGACCTGGCGCTGAACCACCCCGATCTCGTGGCCTCGGTCACGGCCGTGGCCCCGGCCGCGCTCGGGCCAGAGATCTCGATGGAGTATATCGACGGCTTCATGAGCACGAGCCGGGCCCGCAAGCTGAAGTCGGTGCTCGAGATGCTCGTGCACGATCCGGCGCTGGTGACCAACGAGATGGTCGAGGACGTGCTGAAGTTCAAACGCCTCGACGGGGTCGACGCGGCGCTGAACACGATCGCCGGGGCCTGCTTCGCCGGTGGTCGGCAGAGCATGGAGCTCGAGCCGCGGCTCGGCGAGATCTCTGTTCCCACCCAGGTCATCTGGGGCCGTGAGGACCGAATCCTGCCTGTGGCGCACAGCGAGGGGCTGCCTGCCGCGATCAGCGTGACGGTGCTCGAGGAGGCCGGGCATCTCGTACATATGGAGAAGTCGGCTGAAGTGAACGATCTGATCGAAAGGATGTGCCGGTAGTCGGGCCGCCGTGGACACACTATATCGCTGTCCATAGTGGGCGTGCCGTACGGAGCGCTGCCCAAGCAGGGAGGGATCGTATGGTCGACTTCAAGAGCGTCCTCGGCACGCTGCTCGAATCGGGACTGGCGCCTTCCGCATCACAGCGTATCGGCAACGCTGCCAACCCACAGTCGGGCGGCGGCCTTGCCGGCATGTTTGGCGGAGCTGGTGGCGGCCTGTCGTCGATGCTGGGCGGCGGGCAGGGCGGTTCCGACCTCGGGGCCATGCTCGGTGGCCTGCTGGGCAACGCCCAGGGTGCCGTCGCGGATACCAAGCGTGAGGTACAGGCCGGCAACCCGATGGCCGTCGGCGGTCTCGGTGCGCTGGCCGGGGCGCTGCTGGGCGGGGTGCGGGGCTCGCCGGCCAAGGGCGCGATCGGCGGTGCGGCACTTGCGGTGCTCGGTCAGATCGCCATGTCGGCGCTGCAGAAGGGCATGAGCGGTGGCGGCGCGCCCGGTCACGCCGATGCGTCGGCCGCCACGGCCGGTGGGGCCTTCACACCGGATTCGGTCGATGAGCACATCAGCGACCAGCGGGCCGAGCTGTTGCTGAAGGCCATGATCAATGCCGCCAAGGCGGACGGCCAGATCGATGGCACCGAGATGAACAACATCCTGGGCAAGCTCGACGAGGCCGGCGCCGACTCCGAGACCAGAGACTTCGTCCTGGCCGAGATGCGGCGCCCGCTCGATCTCGATGGTCTGGTGGCCGCAGCCGGGACGCCCGATCTTGCAGCGGCGGTCTATGCCGCTTCGGTGATGGCGATCAAGGTCGATACCCCTGCCGAGCAGACCTATCTCAGCCAGCTCGCCACCCGCCTCGGTCTCTCACCGGCGGTACGCTCCAGTCTCGATGCCAGCCTGGGTGTCGGCCGCATTGCCTGAAGCGGATCTTTGCCGCAGGGGGCGGCTGGAGGCTGTAGCAGCCGGACCCCAAGCCGGCTTGGCAGCTTGATTTATTCTTTGGTGCGTGCTGGTCGAAACTATCGACCAGCACATCGAATGACCTGGAGTACCGCCTGATCCGGCGCTGCGGTCCGGACACGGTGGAAATGGTTGTGCCGCTGCTCGCGTTAGGCGAGAATATAGATTGTCGGCAGCAACTGATAGAACGCCGTGGTTATGTTGGGTGTCATACTGGAAGCCATTGGCGCGCCGGCTGCGGCGCTTGCATTTGATGCGTCTGCCGGGTTGGTCGTGGCGCGGGCGAACACGGAACTCGGTGCGGTGCTGGGCTGCGAGCCGCGGGCTTTGGACGGCGAGCTGGCCGAAGCATTGTTGCCGCGGGCGTCCGTGCGAGAACTTGCTTCGGCTGGCCCGTCCCACCCGATCGACACGAGACTGGGTGCGTGGGGGCTCCCATACCGGGCCATGGCGCGGCCGCTCCCGCCCGATCTGCTGCCGGCAGGCGGACTGCTGGTCGTCTTCCTGCCGCAATCGAGCCTGGGTAATGTTCCCAGGTCCAACCTCGGCGGATTGGCGCCGGGCGACCTCGGCGCCACCGCGCTGGAGATTCTCGACCTGCAGAGTGAGATGATCTCCCGGTGGCTCCCCAACGGCACTATTCTGTACTGCAACGAGGCCTTTGCACGGCAATGTGGTCGGCATGTCGAC
>JAPJRA010000094.1:0-3703 GCA_030824835.1 Geminicoccaceae bacterium
GGCGAGCAGCAGCGCGAACACCTGGCGCTGCAGCTCGATATCGTCGGGATCCGCCGCCAGGGCCTGCTCGTATTCCTCGGCGGCCGTCCGCAGGTCGCCTGCGTCGATCGCCGCTCGACCGGCCAGATAACTGCCGGCGGCTGTCTCGGGCGACGGCGCCGGCGGTGCGGCTTCCGCCGGATGGCCGAACCCGAAGCCCCACCAGCGACCGTCGGTATTGCCGGCGCAGGCGGCCAGGGAGAAGGCCACGACGACTGGCATTGCCGCCATGCTGCCGAGGGAGCGGAGCCGCCTGAGGCGACTGGGCCGGTAACGACGACGGAGGAAGATGCTCACGCGGGCCGGGATCCATACAGCTAATGGCGAGAAGCTTGACGTCCGCGTCTGATCCGGTCAAACAGGCGCCAAGTTTTGGTGGCGGGCTCCGGCCGAGATCACCTCATTAGGCATTAGTGGAGCCGTCACCGTGCTCAAGACGTCAAAGAGCAAGAACGACCCGACCGCCCGTGGCCCTGTCCAGCAGGCAAAGAGCTTTGAGGGCAAGAAGATCAAGCCCGTGCTGTATGTCGGCACTGCTGTCGGCCATGGCCGCTACATAGCGGCGCAGGACGAGAGCGGCAAGATGATCCTGGACCGCGGCGGCAAGCCCGTTCCCTATCGGCTGATCTGAGTACGTCGGCGCCCGCCAGGGCGCTGTTGGGAGGCGTGGCGGCGTCGCCATGCCTCGCGGCGGGTTAGGGGCTCGGCTGGGTGATATGACTCCGCCGAATCATTCGTGCTGCGCAGGAGAGTTCCGAGCCCGAGCCTTATGCAGCTAGACGCGATCTCCACCAGTTCCGACCTCAACGACCTTCGCCGCAGCGTTGTCGCCTGGGCCGATTGGTACGTGCGGATGGGGGTTTTCGACGGCATCGAGGCTGAAGGAACAGACCGGTTGCAGCCAGCCGCGGCTGTTCGGCCTCAGCCGGCCGCCAAGCCGCTGGATTCGGGCCAGAGACGCGTTCGTCCGCGTGATGGCGAGCCGGCGATCCATGCGCGTTCGATCGCTGCCGGCTGCCGGACCCTGGCCGAGCTGGAATTGGCCTTGGAGAGCTTCGACGGTTGTCCGCTCAAGGAGACCGCGACCCGGCTGTGTTTCGCCGACGGCAGCCCGCAGGCATCGCTGATGCTGATCGGCGAGGCGCCCGGTGCCGAGGAGGACCGGCAGGGCAGGCCGTTCGTCGGGGCCAGTGGGCAGTTGCTCGACCGTATGCTGGCGACGATTGGTCTCGACCGTCGCTCGGTCTGGATCACCAACATCATCTTCTGGCGCCCGCCCGGCAATCGGACGCCGACCTCGGCCGAGGTAGCGGTCTGCCAACCGTTCCTCGAGCGCCAGATAGCCCTCATTCGGCCGCGCCGGCTGCTCTTCCTGGGCGGCAGTGCCGCCCACGCGCTGCTCGATGTCACCGAAGGTGTCACCAAGCTGCGGGGTCGCCCCTATACCTACCATCCGTCGGACGGGCTCGATCCGATCCCGGCGATGGTGACGTTCCACCCCGCCTATCTGCTCCGGCAGCCGCTGATGAAGCGGCTCGTCTGGCGCGATCTGCTTTCCCTCAAGCAACAGCTCGAAGCGCCCGTCGAGAGGGGTGGCTGACAGCGGCCATCCTTCAAGCCTCAATGTCCAAGAAGCGGGAACAATGACCCCAGGCCGGAGCAACCGACCGCTCGTTCGTGGATGGTATGTCGTGGTGGCTGTCCTGCTCGGGATCGGGCTGCCGGCGCCGGCGGCGCATGCCGATCCGGCTGCCATTCAGCTCGCGCGCCTAGTCCCGGAAACGGACGGCGCGCAGGTGCTTGGGCCGTCGCCGCGAAGCCTCACCGATGCCGACACGGTCCGCTACCGCCGGATCTTCGCCGTCCAGAGGGATGCGGCCTGGAGCGAGGCCGATCGCCTGATCGACGAGCTCGACGACCCGCTGCTGTTGGGTCACGTCCTGGCTTATCGCTACCTGCATCCATCCGCCTATCGCTCGACCTATGGCGAGCTGGCGACATGGCTCGACCTCTATGCCGACCTGCCCGAAGCGGCGCAGATCTACCGACTGGCGCTCGCTCGCAAGCCGGAGGGCATCAAGCGACCTGCCGCACCCATCAAGGCGGGTGACGAACTTGCCGCGGACGGCAAGGGTGGCGAGAAGCCCGGCGCCCGCGAGCGGTGGCGCGCGGGCTTGGCGGCTTGGCGTGCCGGCGCCGCCGAGGAGGCGGCCGAATCTTTCAGTCGTCTGGCGGATGACGAGCATCTCGATGGCGAGGATCTCGCCCGCGTTGCCTTCTGGGCCGCGCGGGCCGAGCTGCGGGCGCGTCAGCCGCAGCGCGTGGCCCGCTACCTGCGGACGGCCGCGCGCAGCAGCGACGAGTTCTACGGTCTGCTCGCGCAAAAGATGCTCGATGAGCGGATTGATTTCGAATGGCACGAGGAGCGGCTCGAGGAGAGCATGCTCGACCTTCTGGTCCGCTATCCGGCGGTGCGGCGGGCCATTGCCTTGGCCCATGTCGGCGAGACGGAGCTCGCCGACGAGGAGGTGAGCCGCTTGGCTGGCCGCGTCCGCGCCGAACTGGCGCAGGCTCTGGTGGCCCTTGCGGGGGAGCTGGACCTGCCGTCGGCGCAGATGAGCCTTGCTGCCCCGGCTCGCCGCGCGGATGGGCGCAGGCACGACGCCGCCAGGTACCCGCTGCCGCAATGGCTGCCGGCAGGTGGTTACCGGCTCGAGCCCAGCCTGGTGCATGCGGTCATCCGGGCCGAGAGCGGCTTCGACCCCGACGCGCGCAGCCCCAAGGGCGCGCTGGGCCTGATGCAGGTCATGCCGGACACGGCCGTCCATGTCTCCAGGCTCACCCGTCTCGCCTATAATGGCGAGGATTGGCTGCTGGATCCGACGAACAACATGGCGGTGGGCCAGGCTTGGCTTCGGCAGCTCGCCGGAACCCCCACGGTCGACAACAACCTGCTCCGCCTTATCGTCGCCTACAATGCCGGCGAGGGGCGACTAGCAGGCTGGCTTGCGGCCGACCTGCAAGATACTCTGGACGATCCGTTGCTTTTCGTGGAAAGCGTGCCGATCGGCGAGACGCGCGCGTACGTCAAGAAGGTGATGGCCAATTTGTGGGCCTACCAGTCGCGTACCGGTGGCGAGATTCCCTCCCTGCAGGCGCTGGCCGAGAACCGTTGGCCGGTCGTCGAGCCGCCGGCCGCCCTACCCCAGCCGAAGGCCAAGCCAAGTGCCCGGGCGAATTGACACGGATATCCCGTTCCAGCCGTTGCAGATCGCGGTGCTGACCGTTTCGGACACGCGCACGGCAGCCGACGACCGGTCGGGCGATACTCTGGTGGCGCGCATCGACGCGGCAGGCCATCGCCTCGTCGCCCGCGCCATCGTCCGGGACGACCGGGACGCGATCGCCGAGCAGCTCCGGAGCTGGATCGCGGACCCCGAGGTCGAGGTCGTGATCACCACCGGAGGTACCGGCGTCACCGGCCGCGATGTCACCCCGGAGGCGCTGGCGCTGGTTGCCGAGAAGCACATTGCCGGCTTCGGCGAGCTGTTTCGCATGCTTTCCTATGCCAAGATCGGCACCTCGACCCTGCAATCGCGCGCCGACGCGGCCGTGGCCGGGGGGACCTACATCTTCTGCCTGCCCGGCTCGCCCGGCGCATGCC
>JAPJRA010000094.1:3713-9416 GCA_030824835.1 Geminicoccaceae bacterium
TGCCGGGACGGCTGGGACGACATCCTGGTCCACCAGTTGGATATCCGCTACCGGCCCTGCAATTTCGCCGAGCTTCTGCCTCGCCTGCGCGAGCATGAGCGGCGAGGCTGAATCATCGCCGAGGTCTGGTTCACCAGCGATACCCATTTCGGCCACGGCGGCGCGCGGGGACTGTTCGGTCGCCCGTTCCCCTCGTTGGCGGCCATGGACAACGCGATGATCGAGCGCTGGAACACCATCGTCGCCGAAGACGACACGGTCTGGCATCTCGGGGATTTCGGCGTTCGCCTCGGCGAGGCCCGGGCCGCTGCCTTGCTGGACCATCTGCACGGCACCAAGCACCTGATCGCCGGCAACAATGACGGTCCCGAGATAAGGGCCCTGCCCGGCTGGGCCGACGTCGAGGACATGGCGGAGGTCACCCTGGCCGGCAGGCGGTTCGTCCTCTGCCACTATCCGCTGCGGGCCTGGAACGGGCAGCATCGTGGTGCCGTCAACCTCCACGGCCACAGCCATGGCCGGCTGAAGCCGTTGCCGCGGCAGGTCGATGTCGGCGTCGACGCCTGGGAGTTCCGCCCCGTCGGCGTCGCCGACATCCTGCGCCGCGTCGGTCGCCGAACGGCCCCCCCGTAGCGCAGGGCACCACGCCCTGCCTTGCCGGCCGCCGTCGGCGCGCCCGGATTCGGGAACGCCGCCCCGCCTTGTCACGTTTTGTCACCGGCCGTGACTTGACCCGAGCAGCGGCCACGACGAAAGTGAGCCCGATAGAACAAAACAAGAACATAGACCGGCGGCGCCAGCGCCGACCACCAGACAGGAGAGTGTCATGCAAGCGACCGCGCTATTTTCCCCGACCCGCGACGGCTTCGCCCGCAGCCGGCACCCGAGCGCCGATCGCTGCCGGCCCACTCGGGCCACGGCCCAGCTGGGCGGCATGGCCGACGACATGCACGCGCATTGCGGCCGCGCGCTGCGGGAGGCGGTGGACAGGGCCGAGCGTGCCGAACGCCTGCTCCGCGCCCGTCTGATCGACCTGACCTGGCCCGCCGCGCTGAGCAGCCTGGTCGGAGGCTTTGTCGCCATCGTCGGGCTGCGGCTCGCCGGCTGGTGACCAAGACACCGGCCCGCGCCGCAGCCTTCAGGTCTCGGGATCCAGCGTGAACAGCTCCTCCGGCCGGCGCACGCCCTTGAGGGCGTAGCGGCCGAGGGACACCAGGCGCTGCCGGGCCGCCCCCGCGTCCCGGGCGAAGGCCGAGGAGACGATCACCTGCTGATCGAGCGTCCGGCCGAGCGCCTCGATCCTGGCCACCTCGTTGACCGCGGGTCCGATCACCGTGAAGTCGAGCCGGTCCGGGCTGCCGATATTGCCGTACAGCACATCGCCCAGGTGCAGGGCGATGTGGATGTCGCTGGTGAGCAGCCCGGCTGCCAGGCGACGCTCGTTGAGCCGTACGGTGGCGGCCGCGGCCGCGACGGCGGCATCCAGGGCGCGCGCGCACGGAGCGCCGCCTTGCGCCAGCGGGAACATGGCCAGCACGCCGTCGCCGATGAACTTCAGCACCTGCCCGCCATGCGCATGGACGCTGCCGACCACGGTCTCGGCATGGTCGTTGAGCAGCGCCATCAGCTCGTCGGCGGGCGCCGTGTCGGCGATCCGGGTGAAGCCCTCGAGATCGCTGTACCATAGAACCGCGCGCACACTCTCCGCCGTGCCCCTGGCGATGGCACCGTCCAGCACCCGGCGGCCGGCATCGGCGCCGAGATAGGTCGTGACCAGGGTCACCGCCGTCTCGGCGGCCGTCGTCGCCTGCCGGGCCAGCGCCAGCGGCAGGGCCAGCCGCCGCAGCAGGTCGATCTCGTCGTCCGCGAAGCCGCCCGGCCGATCGACCTGGAAGGAGCAGAGCATGCCGCCGGTGCCCTTGCGGGGCCGCGGGCCGAGATCCACGGCGAGGGCCAGATAGTCCGTGCTGCCCTCGTCCATGAACCGGTCCAGTAGCGGGAACTCGCCACGCCGGTAGTCCGCATCGAGGCGACGCCGGAGGTGATCGGCGTTGAGCCGGTGCAGCAGATGATAGAATGGGCTGCTCAGCCACGCCTCGTTGACGTCGCTCACCTCCTCGCGCGCATAGTCTTCCCTGATGCAACCCTCGCCGCGCCGCCAGCGGCAGCCCCTGGCGTCGAGAAGGGGGTGGAGCAGCTTGGCGCCGATCGCGACGCGCCACAGGGGTATGCCGGCCTCGACCAGGCGGTGACAGAAGCCGCCGAGCATCTCGGCTTCCTCGCAGGCCTCGAGCCCGCAGCGTATCAGCCAGGCGGTCAGTTCGCGCTCCAGCTCGACCATGCTCATGCTGCGACGCCGATCCGATGGCCTTCACGGAAATGGCACAGGATGGCCCTCTCGAGCTCGTCGATGAGCGGCGTCGCCTCGGGCGAGGCGCGCTGCAGCGTGATGCCGGCCTCGGGCAGCGGCGGGAAGCCGTCATGATCGTCGAGTATCCTCAAGCCCGGCCGGACATTGCTCCGCAGAATCGCGCTGACCGCGAGTCCGGCCTCGAGCGCTGCATGGATGCCTGCGATGCTGACGCTGGTATAGGCGATCCGAACGGCCCGTCCGCTTATGGCCATGCTCTCCGTGGCTGCCCGGCGAAAGGTGCAGCCGGGCTCGAAGATGGCCAGTGGCAGCGGCTCCTGCTCATGCGCGCGGTGCCGGGCCGAGGTCACCCAGACCAGCGGCTCACGATGCAGCAGCGTCCCACCGCGCTCGCCGCTGCCCTGCGTGACCAGGGCGAGGTCGACCGTCCGGTCCGCGAGCCGGTGCAGCAGCTCGGTCGATGGCTGGCAGATGACGTTGACGTGCACGCGGGCATGGCTCTCCGCAAAGCAGGCGAGGATGCGTGGCAGGAACGTGCTCGCATAGTCGTCGGGAGCGCCGATCGTCACCTCGCCGGCCAGCGCGTTCGGATCGAACGCCGCCAGTGCCTCAAGATGCAGGCGCAGGATCTGCCGCGCATGCAGCAGCAGGGTGTCGCCGTCGCGGGTCAGGCTCACCGAGCGGCCATCGCGCGCGAACAGCGTCCGCCCGAGCTGATCCTCGAGCCGCTTGATCTGCATGCTCACCGCCGACTGGGTGCGGTGGACCCGTGTCGCCGCGGCCGTGAAGCTGCCGGTCTCGGCGATGGCGACGAAGCTGCGCAACAGATCGGGTTCCAGGGTCGCGAGCATCGACTTGCCCATCAAAATTGCTGATGCTGAACATAAACACTATGCGTTGGCCTGATCAATCCCATCGCTGCACATTGCTCGAGCGATCTCATCGGCAAGGAGCAGCAGCGATGGCGACAATTCATCCATGTGTGGGCGCGGCTGATCGGCTCGGGCCCCGAAGCAGGTCCGCCAGGTTCCATGCCGCGGTGACCGCGGCCGCGCGCTGGCTGCGCAACTGGAAGGAGCGGCGGCTTCTCGTGGCGATGAGCGACGATCTGCTGCGCGATATCGGTCTCACCCGCGGCGACGTCGAGCGGGAATTCGAGCGCCCCTACTGGTGCGCCGTCGACCATGCGGGGCTGGACGCCGTCCGCCGCCGCTCGGGCCCACGCCTGGGGACCGGCGGTGGCCACTGACCGCGTTCGAGCCTCTCCTGCAAGAAGCCGGCTGGTGGGCAAATGTTGACGTTGGCCTACTCGATCGGCGGTTCGATGAGCTTCTGCAGCAGGCCTTAGATCAGCCCTAGACAACGCAGCAGGACGTCAAGCTCCGGCTCGACCGTCGCAGCCTGAAGAACTGCCTGCAGATCAAGTCGTCGAGCCAGCGCGGCGCGCGTCATCGGCTTTTGGTATTCCGGCCAATCCCGCACCAGGGCACGTACGGCCTCCGGCGTGTCCGGCGGCCGGCGTGTGGCACGATCGGGCAGGTGGCGTAGCAGCACCGCCTCAAAGCAGGGGCGTTGCCAGACAATCACGATATTGTTTTCTGCCGCCGTGCGCCGCGCCCTGTCGGCACGTTTTGGATCGTCGTCGATCTGGTCGTCATCGAGCAGCACGAAGCGTTGTGGTGGCGCAATGCGCGTCCGGCGCAAATGGTCGAGGCGCCGCACAGCCAGATCGATCCGTGCCAGCGGATCACCGGCACCTAAACCAAGCTCCTCAATTACAAGGTGGACCGGAGGCGAGGCGTCGTGGAGCAAGTCCTGCAGGAAGCCCGCATAGCTCACCTCCGACGCACCTTCGCAGCCGATGAAAACCCGCCGTCTTTGCTCGATGTAGGCCCGGCGGCGGAGGGTCATCCGAGCTGGGGCACGCCGCCATAGGCACCGCTCAAGTATTTCCGGTAGTGGTTGTCATCCCGGCGCACCTTCACGTCCATGAGGCTGTAGAAACGGGTGCGGCCCTGCCGGTCCTTTTCGCAGATGACGATTTCCTCCTTCCTTAGATCGTCCAGCAATGACGCTGAATGGCACGACAGCCATAGCTGCGCATCGTGCTTGTTCCGGTGGCCCTTGTCATAGAACCATCGCAGCAGCTCAGGGAGGACCGCCGGGTGAATGGCCGCGTCCATCTCGTCGATCGCGACTACACCACCGGTATCGAGCGCGGTGACGATGAAGGGGAACATCTTGATGAAGGCACGAGTACCGTGGCTCTCGAGATTCCACGGCATCTCGACCTGCAGGCCTGCATGCTTGAACAGCAGGAATGGGCCGTCAGGGCTTTCCTGAAAGCGCAGTCCCTCCACGCCCACGTCGATACGGCTGAGCTCGTCTTTCAGACGTGAGAGCAGGTAGGGCTGGCCCTTGAGGTAGTCGATGACATGCTTATCCACGAAAGAATGGACGGGCTCGATTTGAAAGACCGCCTTGCGTGCCTGCTCGACAAAGATTTGCGCAGTCGGGTGCTGAAATTTTGCGAAAGACGAAAGAACGGTATGATTGGCCGCCAGCGTCTTCACGAGATGTTGGTAGCCGGTCAGGCTGAACGACTTTGAATCCTTTACTCGTCCATTGGAATCACGCTCGAATACACGTTGCCATTTTCCTTGGCCTTTTGGCTTCTGGCGCATCGCTTCGCCAACGATACGCTGCATTGCCCCCTTCTTGACTTCAATCTCCAGCTCGTAGCGATAGATACCTCGCTCGACCGCCTCACCTTCCTCGATGCGGCGCAGGACTTCCGGCGTCAGATTCATGACGCCGCCCAGCTCGATCGCAAGTCGGATGGGCCGCTCGCAGGATGCATCGTCATTGAAACGTTCACAGCCCACGAATCCCGGCGAGGTGTGCAGCACGCTGTCGCGGATCATCGTCACGATGAATTCAAGAGCACGCAGCACCGTCGTCTTGCCGGAAGCATTTGCGCCATACAGGGCCACGACCTTCGGCACGCGGACCTCCGCACCGTCATAGATCGGCGCATAACGCCCATCGGGATCGGGCACCTTTGCATTCACCGACAGGTCGAGCACCTGCGGATCACGGATGGAGTAGAAATTCTCAACCTCTAACCTGTAGAGCATGGGATACCTCGCATAAGTTCAAAATAGCAAAATTAACGGAATTTCGTCAATAAGGTCCATAAATATGGTGCGAGCCTCGATCAGGGATCCGATCGCCTCCATATTCTCGCATCCAGTCAAGATTGACTGGGCCTCGTGCTTCTTCCCTTGTAGGAATTTTAGCCTTGCCATGCTATCCTCCGGCAACCCCCACCC
>JAPJRA010000095.1 GCA_030824835.1 Geminicoccaceae bacterium
GGTCCAGCGCCACACGATGTAGGCGCCGCCCAGCGCCAGCGAGACCGTTGCCAGGAACTGGCCCAGCAGTTCCCTGGCCTCCGAGTACGGAATCGGCTCGGGCGGCTCGCGGTGCTCGAATCGCGAGAAATAGAAGCTCATTCTTCATCCGACTCGGGCGAGCGCAGCTTCGGGAGCCGCAACCGTGACAGCACCACCGCCGGTATAACTGCCCACTGGACTCGGCCCCGAACCTTGTCCAAGGTATTTCAACCTTTAGTGACCAGCAAGCCCGATTACGGTTTGCTTCAACCTGCCGCACGAGGGTCCGAGGATGCGGGAGAGCGTCTCACGATTTGCTTGGCTGGACACACTCAGAGTCCTCGCGGGCGTCTGTATCGTGGCACTGCATTCCTCGTCCGATCCGGCGGGCAACCCGTTCCCCGGCTACCCTGTTTCCGAGCGCATCGCGCCGGTCCTGTTCCGCTCGGTGATCTACATCGCGCGCACCGAGCTCTTTATGATCATCTCCCTATTCCTGCTCATCATGGCGATGGACCGGCGGCCGCGCCCGTATCCAACGATGGTGCGCGAGCAGGCGAGACGATTGCTGCTGCCATTCTGCTTCTGGGTCGTGTTCTACGCGTTCTACCGGCTGATCAAGGCCCACCATTTCGGCTACGCGGACGCGCTGCTGGCTCAATTGCAGGACCCGTGGAACTGGGTCGGCTATTTCGTGCTCGGCAACGTGCAGTACCACATGCATTTCCTGCCTACCCTGTTCGGGATGGTCCTGCTCTACCCTGCCTACCGCATCGCCGTGCAACGTCCCGAGGTCGGCATCGTCGTCATCTTGTGTCTGTGGGCCAAGCTCACGATCGACCAATGGACCTATGCGACGCTCGCTAAAACCGAATACCTCGAATATGTCGTGCGGTTCGTGAAAATCATAACCTATGGCGGCTACGGTATCGTCGCCGCCAGCTTCTACGGGATGCTGAAGAAGAATTTCGATCCGGACACGGGGCAGAAGATCTTCGGCATGGTTCTGCTGCTCGGGATCATTCTTTACATGGTGAAGCTGGTCTATGCCTACCAGATCATCACCACGGGCACCTGGGCGTTCACGTTCACGCCCGGCTACTGGGCCGACTACCTGATGCCGACGGTGCTATTCCTGGGCGTCATGTCCCTGCGGCACAAGACATGGCCGGCGCTGTTCACACGCATCGCGCCGTTCAGTTTCGGCATCTACCTTACCCATCCCATCGTCATGGATGCGGTCGAGATCATGATTGCCCCATGGAACCTCGCCCCATGGCAGATGGTGGCGATCAAGTTCTCGCTCGCGTTCACCGGCGCCCTGATCATCGTGATGACCATTTCCAGGATCCCTTTCCTCATGTGGACGATCGGGCTGAGCAGCCGCCCCAAGCTGCCGGGCACCGGTCAGGCCGGGCCGGTACCGGCTACCACCTGAGCGGCCAGGTCTCTTAGATTGGTGGTTGTGCGGACTGGCCGGCCCTGGGCCACTGTTCGTGCGTTCGCGGCAATATGCCTCGCAGCGCAGGCCGCTGCCTGCACGCGTGGCGGCGCGCGATGCAGCGCCCCACCCGAAGGTTGGGTTGACGTGCCGGCTTCCGTGTCCCTGCCGTGGCGGCCGCATGGCCACGCCTTGCGGCGCATCGTGGCGTTCGGATCATCGAGCACCTACGGCATCGGCGCCTCCGACAATCGCAGCTCCTATCCCGCCCAGCTGGCCATCCTGCTGGCGGAACGGTATCCAGACGCAGGCTTCGAGGTGCTCAACAGGGGCGTCAGCGGCAATGTCGTGGCCGACAACATGGCCAGGCTGCGGCGCGACGTGATCGAGGCGAAGCCCGATCTGGTGATCTGGCAGGTCGGCACCAATGATGCGCTCTACGGCTGGGCGCCGGAGGAGATCGTGCCCGCGATCAAACGCGGCATCCTGCGCCTGCGCGCGACGGGAGCCGAGGTGGTGCTGATGGCGCCGCAGCCACTGATGGACGAGCCGCGTGATGCCCGCATCCGTGCGATGAACACGGCGTTGCGGCAGGCGGCCGTCGACACCGACACACCCTATCTCGACCGCTACCGCCTCATGCAGTTCTGGCAGACCTCCGACCAGTTCGACGGCGCGGAGCTGCTGGCCAGCGACGGCCTGCACATGTCCGACGTGACCTACCGTTGCCTGGCGCTGCGCATGGTCGACGTGGTGCTGATGCTCGCCGGGCCGCCGACGGCTCAGGGCGAGGAGTCGAATCCGAACAGCCGGCCCAGCGGCACACGGTAGCTCAGGGTCAGGCTGCCGTCGACGAAGCGGCCGCTGCCGCCGCTGCGCTCGTTCCACGGCCACCGATTGCCCGAGTAGTTGGCATACTCCAGCGAGAATGTGCCCTGGTTCCAGTTCGCCCAGCCGAATGAGTAGATGTAGTCCGGATCCCAGACCTGCTGCTGGTCCTTGATCGGATAGTAGAAGGCCGTGGCGCCGACGTAGAGCTTGCGCCAGACGGGGTAGCGGCAGCCGAACGACAGTGCGGTCTTGAAATTGTGCAAATCGCCACTCGCCTCATCGAAATAGGTTGGCGTCGTCGCGACCGCCGGCTCGCAGTTGAGCTTGATCTCCTCGTCCGTAAAATGCGGGGCGATCAGCCGATCGAGAAATCGGGCCTTGTAGGCCAGTCGGACCGAGCCCTGATTGAACCGCGTGTGCGACTGGCCGCTTCCTGGGTCGAAGCGGTTGGCGCCGTAATTCGAGTAGCCGAGTGAGAAGCTGCCGTCGTCCGGGCTGTCGTAGCCGAACGCATAGGCGAAGTCCGGGTTGTAGTCCTGTTGCCGGGACGGGAACAGGTAGCGGTAGAGCGAGAGCCGCGCATAGAGCGCCGACCAGGGATTGACGCTGATCGTCGTGCTAAGGGTCGGGCTCGTCGGTGGCGCGCCGTTCTGCCCGGCCCCGCCATTGTCGCCCGACAAATTGCCCTGTGTGTCGCGCAGCCCCGTTGTCAGCGCCACGGTCACACCGACGGCACCGACCATGCGCTCGGGCCACGTCTTGGGCGGCGGTGCGGCCACCGGACGCCCGTGCTGCTTCTTGCGCGCGAGGAGGGCAGCGTCGGCCACGGCTTCCTCGTGCAATGCGTCCCGCGCGTTGGCCTGCTCGTAGGCGTTGATGAAGCTGTCCAGATAGCGGGTGAAGGCCGCGAGCTCGGGCTCGGTCGAGGTCGCGGGCACCGCACCGCCATCCCCCCAGGTGCCGGTGATCATGTGAACCGACGGATCGCGGGCCAGTGTGACCTCCTGGCGCAGGCTGAGCCAGACCCGCGAGGGACATTCGCGCTCGGCATCGCCGATGGTGAGGTAGAGCTCGAGTCGCGGCTGGCCCGGCGTGTGCTTCACTTCCTCGGGCGTCAGCAGCCGGATTCCCGCATCCGCGAAGCGCTGCTCGGCCACCTTGCGCACGTCGTTGCGCAGCTGCCCCTTCAGGGCCGGCGGCTCGGCCATGTAGTTCGTGACGAGCAGCACGCCCGGCAGGCCACGCAGGCTCAGCACCGGGCGGACGAGGCTGACCTTGCTGGCGGCCGGGCAGGATGCCGGGGGGGGGGCTGGGCGCGGTGTTGGCCGCGAGCACCGGCAAGGCGGTGTTGACGGGGCGGCTTTGCCGGAGCGACGCCGCCCCCTTGCTGGCCCACGATACGGGTGGCTGCGACCGGTGCCATGTGGTCATGTCGGGTGACGGTTCGCTCGCGGTCAGGCGGGCCGGCATATCCACCAGCGGCCGATACCGGGCCTCGCCGTTCTGGCCGCTCTGGGCCCAAGCGATGTAGGCGCCGACAACGTCGGCACCATCGATGGGCAGACGCTCGCCCGTGCGTGTCGAGACCAGGGCACGAGCAGACAGAGCTGTCGAGGGTATCTCGGCTGCCTGCCAGCCCTCTCCCTCGATGGAGCCGGTGCCGTCGTCACGCTGGAACATCTCGCCGGGCAAGGCGTCTTGCACCTCGAGCCGCTGCCTGCCGTCCTGCCCGAGCCGCAGGCGGACGGCACCGCGATGGCCGATGCAGCTCATCCGCGGCCAGGAGGTGCAGATGACAGACCAGCCCTCGGGGCCGAACCGCGGGTCGGTGGTGAAACGGGCATAGCCGTCGGGATCGAACCGGTAGAGATACGCACCTGCCTTGCCTTGCTGGTAGGTCGGCCAGCCCGGCGGTTGCCGCAGGTAGGTCTCCTCCTCCACCGCACCTTCGGCAAAAGGGCGCGACGTATCGAGCACGCCCGATAAGGCTGCCGCGGGCGGGATGCCAAGGCCCGGCGTGCCGGCCAAAAGGCCCAGGAAGGCTAGGAATCGCAAAGGGCCAGAACGCGTGGGCCGGTGGCCGCTTCCGCCGGGCGCATGCGAGGCCGATCCGGTGCGCTGACCCATCCGCGCTTGCCAGCTCCGCCTTGGTCATCACGAGTCCGCACCGGAGGGGCGGCGCATGACAGCTGCGTCCCGCTCCCCGGTCTTCCACCATGATTACCTTGCACGCGCGTAGTCTCTATCCGCCCTCCGCCTTTGTCGTGGGCCATAAGGGAAGATACCTGCAGAGCGTGACATCAGGGCCACCATCACGACGAACGGGGCAAGGCCCCCGCTGCCCAGATCGGTTTCGGCATGCGCCAAGCGCGACCAGGCGCGTGCGAGCCGGCACCGGACGCGCCGTCCCGGGGCGCGGACCTGCCGGGCGCTGATGTATAGAGATCGGCGAGGAGCAGAAGAAGACCTTCGCCGTTGCCATGTCGCGGTGCTAGCTGACAGTGGGCTTGACGGTGAGGTTCACGGAGGAGGCGATCGCGGCCTCGCGCATGCTCGCGATCTAACCTTATCCCGGCACGTACACGTATCCCATCCCATGAACGGTGCGGATGACCTGTGGCTGCGCCGGGTCGACCTCGATCTTGGCCCGGAGCCGCGCAATGCGGACATCGATCGAGCGGTCGAACGGCACCGCGTCGCCCCGGTGCGCGAGATCGAGGAGGCGGTCGCGGGAGAGCACCTGATCAGGATGGCGTAGCAGGACCTCGATCAGGTTGAACTCCATGCCCGTTACCGGGACCTCCCGGCCAGTCTCGTCCTCGACGCGGCGCCGCTCGAGGTCGACGCGACATCTGCCGAAGGGAACACCCCGAGGCCCGGACTGGATAGGTTGCACGGACGCCGACGTTCGACGCAGGACGCTGCGCACCCGGGCCAGCAGCTCACGCGGGTCGAACGGCTTCGCAACATAGTCGTCGGCGCCGATCTCGAGCCCGACGACGCGATCGACCGTGTCGTCGAGGCTCGTCAGCATGATGATGCCGATCGAACTCGCGCTCCGCAGCTGCCGGGCGATGGCGATGCCGTCCTCGCCCGGCATCCTCACGTCCAGGATCACGAGGTCCGCCGGTTCGCTCGCGAGAAGCGCCCGCAAGGACTCCGCGCCGTCGGCGACACTCACCCGATAGCTCTGCCGTTGAAGATAGTCCTGCAGGCCGAGCCGCAGATCGGGCTCGTCGTCGACGACGACGATGTGTGGTACCTGGGTCAAGGAACTATCGCCCGCTAGGCGGGCCGGAACGGTGCCGCCGGCACACGGCGCCCGTCCCCGTTGCCACCCAATATCCGAGGCTTGCGCGAAGCAACGACATTCGCAATCTCCCCCATCAGGCCCGCCGCACGGCAGACGTCACACGCCGAAGCGCCGACCGCGTGAAGGGCTTCTCCAGCACGGGTCGCCCTGCCTCCGCGAGGAACCTTGCCGTGTCGCGGCCAAGCGCGTCGCCCGTGGCAAAGGCCAGCCGGCCGACGAGCTCGGGGCGAACCTGCCGCAGCCAGTTAAAGAGCTGGCGACCATCAATGCCGGGCATGCGCAGGTCGCACAAGATCAGGTCGAAGCCGGCGTCGGCCAGCATGCTCCGGGCCGCCTCTCCGGAGAGCGCCGCCTCGACGGCATAACCATCGGCGACCAGGAGCTCGGCCAACGCCCCTGCGACGTCTGGCTCATCGTCGACCACGAGCGCGCGGCGGCGGATCGGTGTGTTGGGCTCGCATCCGGCAATGCCAAGCTCCTCGAGCTCGCCAGTGTCGATCGGCAGCGTCATGCGAAAAGTTGCGCCTTCGCTCTCCTGCAGCAACACCAGGCGTCCGCGGTGCGCCTCAGCGACGCTCCGAGAGAACGCGAGGCCGAAGCCCATACCGGTCGCCTGCGGCTTGGTCGTGAAGAACTCCTCAAAGATCCGCTCCCGATGCTCGGGAGGTACGCCCAGACCGTTGTCGGCGACATCGAGCGCCAGATAGTCGGCATTGAGGCGACGGACACGTAGGTCGATGCGCCGCGGCGGCGGGCATGAAGTGAGCGCCTGTTGCGCATTGACCAGGAGATTCAAAATGACCTGGTGCAGCTGATCGGAGTCGCCTGCGATCGGCGGCAGGCCGGGCTCGACCTGAAGTACGATGTCGATATCCGACGTCCGCAACGCGTAGCTCGCGATCTCGAGTGCGTCGCCCGCGATGTCGGCGAGAGCCATGCGCCGCCGTTCGAGAGGTTTGCGCCGGGCCATCGCCATGAAGGTCTGCACGATCTTGGCGCAGCGCTCGGCGGCATGTCGGATCTTGGCCGCGCGTAGCCGCAGTGGACCCTCGTCTGCGTCCTCCTCGAGCATGACCGCCTGAATCAGGACGACCGCCAACGGGTTGTTGAGCTCATGCGCGACGCCCGCAAGCAAGGAGCCCATCGACCGCAACTTCTCGCTCTGATGCAGTGCCTCGCGTGACGCGGCCAGCTCGCTTTCCGTTCGCTTCATGTCGGAGATGTCGATGTCGAAGCCGCCAACGTGGAGGCCGCGCCGGGGCGGGCCCTCTATCGGAAAGCGCACGACGAGGCTCCAGGCGTAGCGCTCATGCCCCGGCAGATGTTCCTCGATCTGGGTCGGCTTGCGGGTGGCGCGCACCTCGTTGTCGGCCGCGGCCACGACAGCCGCCGCCTCGCCATCCAGCAGCTCTTCCACCGATCGTCCGATCACCTCCTCGATCGGTCTGCCGAACACATGCTGCATCTCGGGGTTGGCCACGAGATACCGCCCTGCCTCATCCTTGACGTACATCCCGATCGGCGCATGGTGCATGAACGCTGCGAGCCGCGCCTCGCTCTCGGCCAGAACTCGATCTGCCCGACGCCGCTCCGTGACGTCGCGCCCGACGGCTTGGTATCCCGACAGCCGGCCGCTCTCGTCGAACAGAGCGCGGTTCGTCCACTCGAACCAGCGCGTTTCGCCATTCGGCATCAGCTTGGGATCGGTACCGGCGACGAGCGGACGATCAGGCGTCAGCGAGCGGAGCTCGCCTGCCAACCTTGGCCATACCTCGGCCAACACATAGTCGCGCATCGGCTTGCCCAGCAGCTCTTCCCGCGTGACGTCGAAGGAGCGGCAAGCGGCGGCGTTGCAGAACACGATCCGCAGCTCCGGATCGTAGCGGAAGACGAGCTCGTCCTGGTCGTCGAGCAGGGTTTGCAGAAACCCCTCGCTCTCGCGCAGCGCCCGCTCGCGGGCCCGCGTGTCCGAGAGATCGCGCAGGCTGGCGGCGAACAGCCGTCGGTCCTCGACCCACGCTTCCGTCACGGTCAGCTCGACCGGAAAGGTTCCCCCGTCCGCCCGCATAGCCGTCATCTCGACGCGGCGACCCATCACCCGCGGCGCTCCGCCGGCGATGTAGCGGGCCATGCCGGCGTCGTGCGCCGCGCGGAACGCCGGAGGCACGATCAGCTCGCCGATGGGCCGCCCGAGCGCGACATCGCGCGGCCATCCGAAGGTGGCGACGGCGGCCGGGTTGAACTCGATCACCCGACCTTCTGCGTCGGTGATGATCAAGCAGTCGAGCGAGGCCTGGATCACCGCCTTGAGGATCGCGTCATCGACCGCGATGGCATGCCCCACTGCTCGATCGCTCCCTTCCGAGGCGGTCTTCTTGTTGGTCGCCGTAGGATTGAAGTGGTCAAAGCGTGGCGGCCAAGCAAGACATAATCGAAACACCATTTCTGCGACCGGCAATAACGCCGAAATGGCGCCACTTTACGGTCCCTCTCAGATCTGAAGGCGAACCGATTCCTACCACCTGGCGTCGGTGCCAGCCCGGTAGGCGGCATTCCCCCGCGGCACGCCTGTGCGTTGACGGGAACTGATCGATTACTCGGCCAGAAGCAGCAACTCGAGGTGCACGCATGCGCGGCACCCGCACAGAAAGGCTACCCCGATGAGAACCGGCTCTTCTCCGAATGACTTTGCACCATCGTTGGCGTTGCGGCGACCCGTTCGCCACCACCTGGCGGCATTTGCCGCCACCCTTTGCACTTCGGCCGCCGCCCTTCCGGCCGCCGCCGCAACCTTCCACGTCAACTCCACGGTCGACGCCGTGGACGCAACTTGGGGTAACGGTGTCTGCGCCACCGCTGCCGGCAAATGCACCCTGCGCGCCGCGATCCAGGAGGCCAACGCCCTGGCAGGTGTGGACACGGTCAAGGTGCCCGCAGGCGTCTACCGGCTGACGCTGCTCGGCAAGGCCGAGACCCTCAGCGCCACCGGCGACCTGAACATCCGACGGTCCATGCGCCTCGAAGGGGCCGGCCCGTCCCGCACGTTCATCCAGGGCACTGTGTGTGCCGACCCGGACGACCCGGACTGTACCTCTGAAGACGTTCCCGACGACACGGACCGCGTGCTGTCGATCACCAAAGCGGGATGGAACCCGATCGTCGACATCTCCGGCGTCACGATCCAGAACGGCGGCGGCTACGACGTGGTGGGAGGTGGCATCTACGTCGGCAAAGACACGACAGTGACACTGTCGCGCGTCCGCGTGCGCGAGAACAAGAGCCGGCAGTTCGGCGGCGGCATCACCAACGCCGGCAACCTCACGGTGTTCCAGTCCTTGATCGTGCGCAATACCCTGCCCTTGAACGCGATCGGCGGAGTGACTTCGTCCGGTGGTGGCATCCTGAACGACGTCAACGGCACGCTGCGGGTGGAGCGCAGCCTGATCGCGGAGAACGAGGCCGCGCGCGGCGGCGGCATCCGCAACTTTGGTGGCACCATGGTCGTCGTCAACAGCACGATCAGCGGCAACAAGGCCGTGGCCCGCGGCGGCGGTGTCATGAACTTCGGCCAGGCCGCCTTCGCGTTCGCCACGATCACCGGCAACGAGGCCAATTGGGGCGAGCCGCAAGACGGCTTGCCGGAAGAGCGGGTGGGCGGAGGAATTTATCATGTCGCGGGCAACGGGAGCACGCTGCTGATCGGCAACAGCATCGTGGCCGCCAATGCCGACAACCGGTCCGCGAGCGACGCCGACTTCGGCCCGGACTGCTACGCCACCGCCGCTGGC
>JAPJRA010000096.1 GCA_030824835.1 Geminicoccaceae bacterium
CAACGATCCTGCCAATACCTTCGTGGCGGGCTTCATCGGCTCGCCGCAGATGAACTTCATCAAGGGCCAGTGGGCGGGGGGCGGGCAGGTCCGACTGGCCGGTGGTGCCGACCTGAGCGTCGGTGACCTGCCGACGCCGGCGAACCAGGGAGAGATCGTCCTCGGCGTCCGCCCCGACGGCTTCGCGGTGACCGAGCCTGCGGCCGCCTCGCTGCGCGGCCGGATTGTCCTCAACGAGTATCTGGGGCGTGAATCCTACCTGCACCTCGACCTCGACGACGGCGGCACGGCCGTCGTCGAGGTCTCCCCGGACCTGCATCTACCGGCCGGCACCGCTGTCGGCCTCACTGTCAAGGCGGGCGCCGCGCATCTGTTCAGCGGCGCCGATCAGCGGCGTCTGGCCGCGTGAGCGCACCAGCGATGCTGGACGTCGCCGAAGCCGGAACGTCGCCGACGGTGGCGACGTGGGAGCTCGACGAGCTGCGACCCGACCCGACGGCCGCGTCGCCACTCTACCTGCAGATCGTCGAGCGGATCGCCGCGGCCATCACCTGCGGTCGGCTCAAGGATGGCGAGGCACTGCTGCCGGAGCGCACCCTGTCCGAACGGCTTGAGGTCTCGCGCACGACCGTGCGTAAGGCGCTCGATGAGCTGATCGCGCGTGGTCTCGTGACCTCCAGGCACGGGTCGGGGAACTTCGTCGCCGCCCGGCTCGAGCAGCCCTTGGCCAGGTTGTCGAGCTTCAGCGAGGACATGCGTGCCCGCGGCCGCCGTCCGGGGTTCGTTTGGGTCGAGCGCGGTGTCTTCGCGCCGTCGCCGGAAGAGTTGATCGCCCTGGCCCTGACCAGCGGCGAGCAGGTGGCACGCTTCGTCCGTGTGCGCCTCGCCGACGATGAGCCTTTGGCCCTGGAGCGCGCGGCCATTGCCGCGCGTCATCTGCCGGAGCCCGCCTCCGTCGGGAATTCGCTCTATGTGGCGCTGCGCGAGCGCGGGCTGGAGCCGGTTCGAGCCCTGCAGCACCTGCGGGCAGCGGCGGTCAACGCTGCCGACGCCGAGCATCTGGGCATTCCCGCCGGCAGTCCCGTAATGGCCACGGTTCGCTATGGTTATCTCGGCGACGGCCGACCGGTGGAGTTCACGCGCTCCGTCTATCGCGGCGACCGCTACGATTTCGTGGCCGAGATGCGCCGCGGCTGAGCCGCAAGGAGCCTGCCTTGGACCAGACCACACTCGCCGGCCGCATCCTGACCTCCATCGGCTGGATCACCGGCACCCTCCGCTGTACGGCCCAGATCCTGACCATCGAGTCGGGTCCGGCGCCAAGCGACCGGTTCATCGTGCCGGGCTTCATCGATCTGCACGTGCATGGCGGTCATGGTGCCGACTGCATGGACGGCGCCGACGCCGTGCGACACATGGCGCGGTTTCATGCCACCCATGGCACCACAGCCCTACTCGCGACCACCGTCACCGCTGCCGCCGCCGATCTGCGCACCGCCATGAGCGGCATCGGCGAGTCGATGGGCGAGCCGCGCGGCGTGGCCGCACGGGTCCTGGGTGCCCACCTTGAGGGCCCGTTTATCAGCCCTGAAGCATTGGGCGCCCAGCCACCGTTCGCGATCGCCCCGGATATAGCCTTACTGGAGGAGCTGGCGGCTCTGGCGCCGATCCGCGTCGCCACCTACGCGCCGGAGATCGATTCCGACGGCGAGCTCCTGGCCGCTTTTCGGCGCCTTGGTGCACGCGCCCAGATCGGCCACACCACGTGCGACTACGCGCAGGCCCGCGCGGCCCTGGCGGGCGGCGCTGCAGGATTCACGCACCTCTACAACGCCATGTCTCGCTTGCATCATCGCGCAGCCGGGGCCGTCGGGGCAGCCCTGGCATTGGCACCGTCGGCCGAGATCATTCTCGACTTCCACCATGTCGACGAGGGAGCGGCGCTCGCGGCGCTGCGCGCGATCCCGAACCTCCACTGCGTGACGGACGCCGTGGCCGCCGCGGGCATGCCGGACGGGCAATATCATCTGGGTGCGCACCCGATCATCAAGCACGGCGACACGGTCAGGCTCGTCGACGGCAACCTCGCCGGCAGCGTGCTGACGATGGACCAGGCCTTCCGCAACCTGCTGGCCCTGGGCATCCCGCTGGCTGAAGCCGCACGGCGCTGCAGTACCCTGCCGGCCGAGTATCTGGGGCTGGGTGAGCGCGGCCGTCTCCTGCCGGGCGCTGCAGCCGACATCGTGGTGCTCGATGCCACCGGCAGGCTCGAGGCGGTATTCGTCGAGGGGCTGCGGGTCGAGCCGATCACCGATGTCTGACCAGGTCGGCCCGTGCCGCCATTGCCGAAACGGTCCGGCCGCACGACGTCATCCAGTGGGTGAGGAGGAGAGTTTGTCATGTACATCGCCATGAACCGTTTTTCGGTCCGCAAGGGCAGCGAGGCCGACTTCGAGGGGGTCTGGCTAGGCCGCGACAGCCACCTCGACCGTGTGCCCGGCTTCGTCGAGTTCCACCTGCTGCGCGGACCGGAGCGCGAGGACCACGTCCTCTACGCATCGCACACGATCTGGCGCTCCCATGCCGCCTTCGAAGCCTGGACGCGGTCCGAGGCCTTCCGTGCCGCCCACAAGGGTGCCGGCGGCAACGCGCCCCTCTATCAAGGGCACCCGGTCTTCGAGGGTTTCGAGGTCATCCAGACTGTAGCCAACGGCCGGGAGATGCCCTGAAACGCGAACGGCCCGGGCGAGCCCGGGCCGTTCGGCACAAGTTAAATCCAGCCTCGGGCTCGGATCAGGCCTGCAGACGAGCCTCGACGTACCTGATCAGCACGGCCAAGCACTCCTCCATCGGCAGCTCGTCGGTCGGCACTAGGAGATCGGGATGCTCCGGTGCCTCGTAGGGGCTGCTGATGCCGGTGAAGTCGGCGATCTCGCCGGTGCGGGCACGCTTGTAGAGCCCCTTCGGGTCGCGATCCTCGCACGCGGCCAGCGACGCCTTGACGTAGACCTCGTGGAACGCGTCCTTCACCGCCGCCCGGGCACGCTCGCGGTCCGAGCGGTAGGGTGAGATGAACGAGCTGATGACGATGAATCCCGCATCGGCGAACAGGGACGCCACCTCGCCGACACGACGGATGTTCTCGGCACGGTCCTCGGGGCTGAAGCCCAGATTGGCGTTGAGGCCACCGCGGATGTTGTCGCCGTCGAGGACGTAGACCTGGAAGCCCTTGGCGAACAGCTCGCGCTCGAGCGCCAGGGCCAGGGTCGACTTGCCGGCGCCGGACAGGCCGGTGAACCAGAGCACGGCACCTTTGTGGCCGTTGCGCGCCGAGCGGGCGTCACGGGTGACCGCGTGGCCGACCGCGGTGATGTTGGTCGAGCGTACGGTGATCAGCTCGCGCTGGTCGGGATAGCCGTCCATCGAGATGATGCCGCCACCCATCGGCATGTAGTCCTCGACGAGGACGAACCGGCCGGTGATCGGGTTCTGCAGATGCTCGTCCAGCGCCAGCATCCGCTTGGTGCGCAGCACCACCTCGCCCGCACCGTTGCGCTCGAGGCGTTCGGCACCCTTGCTCGACAGGTCCGACGTGTCGATGACACGCTCGATCGCCTCGACCGTGACCGGCGCTTCGAGCGGGCCGAGCTTGAGCTTGTAGGTATTGCCCACCATGAGTGGCTTGGAGCCGAGCCAGAACAGCCGCGCCTTGAAGACGTTGCTTTCGATCGGGGCGTGCTCGACGTGGCTCATCACCTCGCCGCGCTCGACGAAGATCTGCTCGGTCAGGGTCACGCCGATGCTCTGTCCGGCCTGCGCCATTTCCGGCGCCTCGGGCACGTGCCAAGCCTCGATCGACTTGATCTTGGCCCCCTTGTTGGAGGGCGAGAAGATGACCTCGTCGCCGACCCGCAAGGTGCCGCTCTCGATCCGGCCGGCGATGATCCGGCGCTGGTCGAACTTGTAGACGTCCTGCACCGGCATGCGCAGCGGCCGCTGCGTCGGCAGCTCCGTGTACTGGAAGGCGTCCAGGGCCTGCAGCACGGTCGGCCCCTGGTACCAGGGCATGGCCGGCGAGTGCTCGACCATGTTGTCGCCTTCGCGGGCGGAGATCGGGATGATGCAGGTGGGCTGGACGCCCAGGCCGCGGAGATAGGTGCGGTATTCCTCGGCGACTTGGCCGAACCGGTCGGCGGAGTAGCCGACAAGGTCCATCTTGTTGACCAGCACCGCCACCTGCTTGACGCCCAGCAGATGCAGCAGATAGCCGTGGCGACGCGACTGCTCCTGAACGCCCTCATGGGCGTCGATCAGGAGCAGGGCCGCCTCCGAGGAGGCGGCGCCGGTGACCATGTTCTTGAGGAATTCCTTGTGGCCCGGCGCATCGATGATGACGTAGGGCCGCTGCTTGGTGTGGAACCAGATCTGGGTGGTGTCGATCGTGATGCCCTGGTCGCGCTCGGCCTGGATGGCGTCCATCAGGAACGCCCACTCGAACGGCATGCCGCGCTTTTCGGACATGGCCTTAATGGCGTCGAGCTTGCCGTCGGGAAGGGAGCCGGTCTCGTAGATCAGGCGGCCGACCAGGGTCGACTTGCCGTGGTCGACATGGCCGACGATGACGATCTTGAGCTGGCGAGTCTCGCGGGGGGTCTCGGTCATGACTGCTGGCCTGGCCTTACATGTAGCCGGCGGCACGCAGCCGCTCGAACGCGTCTTCGGACTCGTGGTCCATCGCCCGGCCGGCGCGCTCGGGCACCCGCGTGGTCTCGAGTTCCAGGATGATCTCGTCCAGCGAGGAGGCATCGCTCTCGATCGGCGAGGTGATATCCTGATCGCCGAGCGAGCGGTAGCGCTTGCCGTTCTTGGCGAAGTAGAGGTCGATGACCGGGATGTTCTCGCGCTTGGTGTACTTCCAGATATCGACCTCGGTCCAGTGCAGCAGTGGATGCACCCGGACGTGGGTGCCTTCCGGGAAGCTGGTCATGTACTGGTTCCAGAACTCCGGCGGCTGGTCCTTAAGATTCCAGCTGCTGTCCTCACCACGCGGGCTGAAGTAGCGCTCCTTGGCGCGGATCGCCTCCTCGTCGCGACGGATACCCAGAATCAGGCCGTTGAAGCCGTGCTTGGCCACTGCGTCCTTCAAGCCCAGGGTCTTGCGGGCGGCGGAGCGGGCGGCGGGCGGAAGGCTCGGGTCCGTGGCCTCGATCGGCGGACAGACCTCACGGATGAAATTCAGGTTCCACTCTTTCTCGTAGCGATCCCTGAACGCATACATCTCCGGGAACTTGCGCTCGGTGTCGACATGCATCACCGGAAACGGCACATGGCCGAAGAACGCCTTGCGGACCAGCCAGAGGACGACGTTGCTGTCCTTTCCGAGCGACCATAGGATGGCCAGCTTGTCCAGCTTGGCGAACGCTTCGCGCAGGATGTAGATACTCTCTGCTTCCAACGCGTCCAGATGGTTCATACCGATGTTCCTGAGGTTGCGTGGCGTGCCGACCCTGCCTGATCGCGCCAGCTTGCACACTTGCTGCGACGGCATCCATGGTCGGGAAGGCTTAGGATAGTTTAAATCGCGGCCAAACGCCAAATCTGCTCTCGCACTTGCGAGACAGCGCTTTATTCACAGGCGATCGCTTGTCGTCAACCCGGCCGCATAGCGGTGATGCTGCCGGCGGTACGAGCGTGCTCACGATGGCACGCTCGCCCGTAACCAGCGCGCTCTTGGCGTGTCCGAACCTCTACCAGTAGCGTATGTTGCCGGTGTCCACATGGACGAAGCCGGAGCGGGGATAGTAGCCGACGCCCCCCGCTTTCAGACGGACGGCGGCGCTCCGGACCTGCCGCAAGGGGCGATTGGGGATGTACAGGTCGACTGCCATGGCCTGCATGTGCAGGCTGTTGCGGGCTGCACCGAAATGCTGACGGCGAAGCATGGCGTTGGTGGTGGGCGACCGGTAGCCGCAGAACACCTGGACCGGTGCCGTCGAGTTCAGGCTCCGACGCAGCGACCAGAGCACGTCCAGCAGCTGCGGATCGACCGGGTGGGTCGTGTTGTCCCGCCAGTCGCGCAGATGGTGGGTCGCGGCGCGGAGCGCTTCCGGCAGGTAGCGACCGTCGGCGAAGTAGACCGTGTCGAAGACTTCGCCGGTATGACAGTGGTGAAGCTGCACGGACCGCTCGCGGGTTGCAGCTTCGGCTTCGCGGGGGGTCATCCCCGCAGCGGCAAGTGTAACCGGGGCAGCGAGACTCAGCACGAAGCGCCGCCGGGCAAGGCGGCCGTGGGTGGGTAGTTCAGGCATCGTTACCTCTTTGAGAGGTTTATCGTGGGGCAAGCACGAGACCCGTCCTGTGCGGACGTGGCTAATTCATCGCACTAAGGGTCGAATCTGGTCGTGTCAACTGCTGCGTGAGAACTGTTGCGGTTTTGCACAGCCATTTGGCGGCAGAACTTAACCTGCCGTCGTCACGCACCCTTTCAGCTTGAGGTTATGTCAGCGCGGCCTTCACCATGGCGCTGGCCGCACGACTGTCGAGCATATCCCCGTGCTTGGCCTTGAGCGCGGCCATGATCTGGCCCATGGCCTTGGGCGAGCGCTCGGGTAATGCCGCGACCAGTTCCTCGACGCTGGCCCGCAGGTCGGCATCGGCCAAGGTGCGCGGCAGGTAGGTTTCCAGGATCGCTCGCTCGGCCCGGGCGACCGTCGCGTCGAGCCCCTTGCCTTCGAGCAGCCCGATCGTTTCCTCGGTGGACTTCAGGAACGATCGAACAGTCCTCACGACGGCCGCATCGTCCGGAATCTTGGTGTCCTTGGTGGCGGCGGCGAACAGTGTGCCCAGCAGATTCTTCTTGAGTTCCTCGCGGCCTTTCATCGCCTGTAACCGGTCCGCCTTGATCGCCTCGATCAGCATGTCTAGTTCCTCCTGCTCAGCTTGGCTTATTGCCACGGCGGGCCGCGCGCGTCGCCGGCTTTGGAAAGGATCTGCCATGTCCCGTCGGCTCATCTCGTCGGGCTCAACGTTCGAGGCTGCGATCGGCTACTCGCGCGCGGTCGTCGATGGTGGCTGGGTATTCGTCGCCGGCACGACGGGGTTCGACTACCGCACCATGACCATCGACTCCGATGTCGCCATCCAATGCGATCAGGCACTGCGCAACATCGAGGAAGCCCTGCGGGAAGCAGGGGCTGCCATGACCGATCTGGTCCGGGTTCGCTACATCCTGCCGGATGCGGCCGACTTCCCGGCCTGCTGGCCCGTGCTGCGCCACTGGCTGGAGACGATCCGGCCAGCCGCCACGATGCTGCAGGCCGGACTTGCCGATCCGCGCATGCGCATCGAGATTGAGGCCACGGCCCGGCTGCCTGTAGCTTGAGCGGTTAACCGTTACGGGAAGACGGCATCGGGCCACGCGCCGCGTGGGGCTGACCCTGGATCGGCACAGCGGTGGTCTGCGCCGTCACATCACACGCCTCGCTCTGCAGCGCCCAGGTCGTGACGTTCTGCGACATCCGGCACTCGGCGACACGGAAGCCCGCGGGGGTGCTGAGACATACCCGCTGCCCCACCTCGTAGCTCTGCCCATTGGCGCGGCATGCACACTTGATGTTCTCCCACCCGGGATAGGGTGGATGGGCCGGGTCGTGGGCCAGGGCTGCGGGTGCCGCGAGCAGGAGAGCCAGCTGCCAGCTCCAGATCAAGCGGCACATGACCGAGGCGGACATTGCGAATCTCCGACACTGCCTTGAAGCACGGACAGTCCGTAGAATGCGCCGCTGGTAACATTTTGTCCATTGGGACCTCCGCCAATGCAGCCAATGCCGGGGCGACGTGAACAGGCCAGATCGCGGTCCGACCAATTCTATTGCTTTAATTTAAGTAACGGCATCATATCTTAGACTATGGGGACATATTTTGCGCCCATATTTGCAGTAGATGCATTTATAGGGCGTCGTGTGTCGCCTCAATGACAGGTTGTTCTCGCCTGAATGCAGTGCGCTTTGTCCGCGTCGCATTTAATGGCCCACGATGTATGAGCCGCGAAGTCGATAATTTTGCTGGCGCCTTTGTACTGTTTCAGCAAATCTGCCGTCATAGCATAACCGGACAAAGGCGTGCTCGGTCGGGCTGCGAGGGGACAATCATGCGACGCAAGGTTGGCTGGCAGGCTCTACTTACGATAGCGGTCGCGGCAGGTGCGGCATTGCCTTGGACTTGGCCGGTGGTCGCAGCCGACGCCGATCGGGCCGCCATGCCAGCCACCATCGACGACCTGCCGAATCCGCCTGAACTGGTCAGCAAGGATGGAGTCCTGAAAGGGACGCTGACCGTCGCCCCGGCCAAGGTCAAGGTGCGTGGCCGCACCGTCGTCAGCAATGTCATCAATGGGAGCTTCGTCGCTCCGACACTGCGCGTCCGCCGCGGCGATACGATCAAGCTCGAGGCCGTGAACCGCATCGCCAAGGCGCAGGTGGCGATCAACGGGCCGCAGCCCACCAATATCCATTACCACGGCATGGACGTGTCGCCGATTCCGCCCGGTGACAGCGTGTTCATCCGCATCGAGCCGAGAAAGGACTTCCGCTACGGGGTCTACATCCCGACCGACCATCCGCAGGGGCTGCACTGGTACCATGCCCACGTGCACCATTTCGTCGACGATCAGATTACCTCCGGCGTATCCGGTATGCTGATCGTCGACGGGTTCATCGAGGACCAGTACCCGGAGCTGAAGGGCCTGCGGCAGCGGGTGATGGACCTGAAGGACCTCACCTTTCCCGGCTTCAAGGACGGCCAGGCCCGGCCGAAGTCGCTGAACGGCTATGCCAACCCGCCGATCCGCAGCCGGCCGGGCCAGTTTCAGGTCTGGGAGATCGGCAATCTGGGCGCCGATGCCATGTTCGACCTGGCTCTGGCCGGACACACGTTCTGGGTCATCGAGCGCGACGGCAACCTGCTGTTGAAGCCGGTGCAGCAGAGCCATCTGTTTCTGCCGCCCGGCGCGCGCGCGACCGTCGTGGTCGAGGCTAGCGACACTCCGGGCCGCTACCCGTTGCGCTCTCTCAACGTCGACACCGGGCCCCAGGGCGATCCGAACCCCAACGTCCTGCTCGGCACCTTCATCGTCGATGGCAAGCCGGTCAGCGGCGGCGGGGCCATCCTGGCGCGGCTGCGCAAGGGTCCGGTCGACAAGGCCGGGATCCAGCCAAACCCGATTGCGCTGAGCAAGGCAAAGACCAGCCGCACGCGCTACGTCGACTTTTCCGAGACGGCCAACGGCGACACGTTCTTTATCAACAACAAGACCTACAA
>JAPJRA010000097.1:0-8649 GCA_030824835.1 Geminicoccaceae bacterium
AGCTGCGCACGCCCTTGACCTCGATCCGCTCGTTCTCGGAGATCCTGCTCGACACACCCGATCTCGACCCGGCCGAGCGCGCGCAGTTCCTGCAGATCATCGTGCGCGAATCGGAGCGCCTGACCCGCTTGATCAACGACTTTCTCGACCTGTCCAAGATCGAGTCCGGCAAGATGGAGTGGAACCTCTGTGCCTGCGAGCTGTCCGCGGTGGTCGAAGATGCCGTCGGCGCGACGCATGGGCTCTATGCCGAGCGCCGTGTCCAGCTCAGCCAGAACCTGGCGCTCGGTGCCGCCAGTGCCTTCTGCGACCGCGATCGCCTCGTCCAGGTCATGATCAATCTGCTGTCTAATGCCGCCAAGTTCGTTCCCGAGGGTCGGGGCCGGGTCAATGTCGAGCTGCAGGCGCACCCCGAGGGCTTTTTGGTGCGCGTCGAGGACAACGGCCCGGGGGTGCCCAAGCCCTATCGGGAGGCCATCTTCGAGAAGTTCCGCCAGGTCTCGAGCAGCGGCAGCCTGAACAAGGACAAGCCCAAGGGGACAGGCCTCGGCCTCGCCATTTGCCGGCAGATCGTCGAGCATTTCGGTGGCAGGATTTGGGTGGAGGATTCGACGCTGGGCGGCGCCGCCATCTGCTTCACCCTGCCGATCAAGGAGCAGGAGCGCGTGGCCGCATAGCGCTGGGCGGCGATTTGGGCTACCCAGGACGGACCCGACGCGGACGAGGCAGGCGAATCGCGCCGGCCCCTAGCCACGCGGCACTCAAGGGCGCTCCGTCGATGCAAGATCTTACTCCCGAAGGCCGCAGGGCCGTCGACGATTTGGCGCAACGCTACGGCGTGAGCTCCGACGCCGTGAGCACGCTGCTGCGGGCGCTCGTCGCCGGCAACGGCACGATGGCACAGTTCAGTCACCCCGAGCTGGGCGGCATGGGCCAGTGGTCCCAGGGTGGGATGACCATGGTCGGCGACATGTTCAATCAGGGACTGAAGGCGCGGGTCGACGGGCTGTGCACCGAGCTGGCGACTCTACTGCGCGGCCAGCAGCTGACCTTTGCCGGCAGTTTCCAGTCGCAGAGCCAGAGCGGCTCGGGTGGGCAGGGCAATGCCAGCCTGTTCATGCCGTCGTCGGGTGGCATGTACTCGAACTGGTGGCCGAGCGAGCTCGGCACGCCGGCGGCCACGGGCGCCCAGAACGACGTTCGTTATGCGTGGTTTCCCGGGACCCGGCGTCTGGCCATCGATCTCGGCGGCAATCTGAGCGTCTACGACACGCTCGACCATCAGATCGGCGGCTTCTCGCAGCAACAGGGATCCGGTGGCTCGCTGACCTTCACCAGCCAGAAGGGGCTGGTCCGCGTGCTCGACCTGCCGATCATCTCCGGTGCTGATGCGCTGCCGCAACCGGCCCCCGAGCGCGAGGCCCCGATCGCCAGTTACATGCCCGAGCCTGCAGCACCGCCGCCGCCACCCGTGATGGAGCCGAGGCAGCAGCAGGCCCCGCCCGCTCCACAGCCCGGCACCCAGCCGAGCGGCTCGATGGAGGATATCCTAGGCAAGATCGAGCGCCTGGCCGACCTTCGGCAGAAGGGCATCCTCACCGACGAGGAGTTCGCCGCCAAGAAGAGCGAGCTGCTGGCACGGCTCTGACTCCGGGCCGGAGTTACGTGGCGGCGAGCCCGTTGCGCTTGGCGATGCGGGCGCGAAGGTCCGCCAGCAGGCCGTCCACGCCGCGCTGGCCGATCACCTCGGCGGCCTCGGAGCGCTGGGTGACGACGAGGCTGACCCCCTCGGCCAGGATGTCGATCAGCAGGTAGCCGTTCTCGCTCTGCCGGACCCGCCATTCGACCAGGATGGGCGGCTTGCCGGACGGGCGGAGGATGCGCGTGGCCACCATGGTGTCGCGATCGTCGACCGGCTTGGCGCTGGTGATCTCGAAGGTCTCGCCCGTGTACCAGCTGAAACGCTCGGCCATGGTCTGCATGACCAGCTCCTTGAAGAGCCGGACATACTCTTCCCGCTGGGTGGCACTGGCCTCACGCCAGTAGCGGCCGAGCACCAGCCTCGCGATCAGCTCGAGGTCGGTCGACTGGTCGAGCAGCTGCTTCAGACTTTGCAGCCGCTGCTCCGGCGGCACCGGCTCGTCCAGGATGGTGAGGGTCTGGTTGCCCAGCCGTTGAATGAAGGCCTCGGCCGAGCTGTCGACGGCCGTGGCGAAGGCGGCGGCACTGCCGAGGGTCGGCAGCATTACCGCCATGCCGAGCAGAAACCGGCGGCTGCGGCGGCCGAGGGGCGCGTGTTCGGTGCTACGCATGGGCTATTCCACGTCCTTGAAGATGTTGTCGTAGTTCTCCTGGTTGGTCGGTGCGGCGCCGTTCCTGATCTCCGCCGCGCGCCTCTGCGTGTAGACCGTGCGCAGTGTGGCGTAGAGGTCGAGGCTGTTGGTGCGCAGGTCATCGAACAGCTCGATATTGGCTTCCCGCTCGCTCACGGCCGTGGTGCCGAAGATGGTGTAGCGCTCGTCCGGGGTGATGCAGCAGCTGTTGAGCGGGTTGATGAAGAAGTCGCCGACCCGCCCGACCGTGTCCCGCGCGTTGGACGGCCCCAGCAGCGGCAGCATGATGTACGGCCCGTCGGGGACACCATAGACGCCCAGGGTCTGGCCCAAATCCTCGTAGTGGCCATGGTAGCCGAACCCGCTGGCGGCATCGAACAGACCGAACACGCCCAGGGTCGAGTTGATCATGAAGCGGCCGAGCGTGATCCCGGCACGGTCGCGCTCGCCCTGAAGGAGGTCATTGGCGAAGACCACCGGCGAGCGCAGGTTCGAGAGAAAATTACCGACCGACCGGCGGACCGGGTCCGGAGCCACGAACCGATAGGCCCGGGCGACGGGCTCAAGCACCCAGGTGTCGACGAACAGGTTGAAGCCGAATATGGCGCGGTTGACCGGCTCCAGCGGGTCGGACACCTCCTGGGCGTGCGACGTCGGCGGCAGGAGAATGCCCACCAGAAGTGCACCGACGGCAAGGCAAACGCGCGCCTGCGCCATCGATCCAGCCTGCTGCCTGACAGCCATCATGTCGAGAAGCCTCATCCGCTTGCCGCAGGCCCGTGGCGCAGCGCCCCCTCGGCGCCGTGGCGCCATAAATAGTGTGCCGGGCGGCAACCGGCGAGCCCGGGACCGTGGTGGTGGTGCATCATCCGAGTGACGAGCGGAAGACATGACCGCCTCAATTCTCGTTGACGACAGAATATAAAGACATCTACATATGTACGGCAAGGCATGGATCGGAGCCAATGGCTGCAACGTCGCTCGACACGCTGCTCGACGGGATCCGCTCCGCGGCCGACCCGTCGCGGCTACGGTTGTTGGCGATCTGCTCGCAGGGCGAGTGGACGGTGAGCGAGCTGGTGCAGATCCTGGGGCAGAGCCAGCCGCGTATTTCCCGCCATCTGAAGATCCTGGCCGATGCCGGGTTGCTCGACCGTTTCCGCGAGGGCAGCTGGGCGTTCTACCGCCGGGCGCAGGCGGGCGACGGCGCCCGGCTGGCGCGCTCACTGTGCCGCCTGCTGCCGGATGACGATGCGGAGATGCTGCTCGACCAGCGCCGGCTCGAGACGGTGCGTGCGACACGGCGGCGCCAGGCCGAGAAGTTCTTCGACGGCCATGCCGGGGCATGGGACAGCGAGCGCGACCTCGGCATCGACGGTGCGCTGGTCGAGGCGGCGCTGCACGAGCTGTTCGCCGCCCAGCGGCCGGCGAGCCTGCTCGACATCGGCACCGGCACCGGGCGAATCCTGCAGGTGCTGGCCGGCCAGATCGGTTTCGGTCTGGGCATCGATCTCAGCCACGACATGTTGACCGTGGCGCGCGCCAATCTCGACCAGCGCGAGGCCCGCAACTGCCAGGTGCGGCACGGCGACATGTACCAGCTGCCGCTGCCCGACGCGTCGTTCGACGCCGCGACCCTGCATCAGGTGCTGCATTTCGCCGATGACCCGTTCGCCGCCTTGAGCGAAGCCAGCCGCGTGCTGGCGCCGGGCGGGCTGCTGGTCGTCGTCGATCTGGCCCGCCACGGTCTGGAGCGGCTGCGCGAGCACAGCCGGCATCGCCGGCTGGGCTTCACCGACGACGAGATCGGCCATTGGTTCCGTGAGCTTGGCCTGGTTCAGGAGGAGCCGCGCCGCTTGGCCGGTCCCGAGCTCACCGTGGTGATTTGGTCCGCCCGGCGCGACCGGGCCATCGACAGCGACACGACAAAGCTTATCCGGAGGGATGCTGCATGATCGCCATCGCGACCAGCGCTGGGATTGCCAGGACGGCTGCATGGCTGGACGTGCCACTGCCCAAGGTGGAACTGTCGATCGAGGTGTTCCCGCCCAAGGGCCCCGACGCCGCGGCCAGGCTGTGGACCAATCTCGAGCAGTTCGTGGCGGTGCAGCCGCGGTTCATCTCGGTCACCTGCGGCGCCGGTGGTGCCGGGGTGGACGGCACCAGCCCGCTCGCCAGCGCCATCCAGGACCGCTTCGGCGTGCCGGTGGCGGCCCACATGACCTGTGCCTGGTCCAGCCGCGAGGAGATCGATGCGCTGGCGCGCGACTACTGGGCGCGGGGCATCCGCCGGATCGTGGCGCTGCGGGGCGACCCGCCCAAGGGCAGTGACCGCTACGTGCCGCGGCCCGACGGCTACGCCTTCGGCGCCGACCTGATCGCCGGGCTCAAGAGCGTGGCCGATTTCGAGATCAGCGCCGGCTGCTACCCGGAGGTGCATCCCGAAGCCGCCAGCGCCGAGGCCGACCTCGACAATGTGCGCCGCAAGGTCGAGGCGGGGGCCGCAAGGCTGGTCACGCAGTACTGCTTCGACACCGATCTCATCCTGCGCTTTCGCGACCGGCTGCACGCGGCGGGCATCGAGGCGGAATATGTGCCTGGCATCATGCCGATCCACAATTTCACCCAGATCAAGCGCTTCTCGCGCGGCTGCGGCGCCGGCATCCCGGCCTGGCTCGAGCAGCTGTTCGACGGGGTGGAGGAGGGCTCGCCGATGCAGGGCATGATCGCCGCCAGCATCGCCACCGAACAATGCCGCCGGCTAGCCGCGGAGGGCCTGACCAGGATGCACGTCTACGCGCTGAACCGGGCCGAACTCCCCTTGGCGATCCGGCACATGCTGGGCACCCAGTCCGTCGCGGCGGCGGCCTGAGCATGGCGGGTTTTCTCGACTTCGCCCGGAACCACGTGGTGCTGCTCGACGGCGCCATGGGCAGCCAGATCCAGGCCCGCGAGCTGACCCTGGACGATTTCTGGGGGCAGGAGAACTGCTCGGAGATCTTGAGCCTCAGCCGCCCGGACCTGATCCGGGAGATCCACAAGGGCTATCTCGACTCGGGTGCCGATGCGGTCGAGACCAACAGCTTTGGCGGCTCGCCGATCACGCTGGCCGAGTTCGGCCTCGAGGAGCGCGCCTTCGAGCTCAACGAGGTCGCGGCTAGGCTTGCCCGCGAGGCGGTGGAATCGTGCGCCGGGGACGGCCGCCAGCGCTTCGTCGTCGGTGCCATCGGCCCCGGCACCAAGCTGCCGAGCCTGGGCCATATCGGCTACCGCGAGCTGGAGGCGGCCTTCACGCTGCAGGTTGAGGGCCTGATCGCCGGCGGCGCCGACGTGCTGCTGGTCGAGACCTGCCAGGACCCGCTGCAGATCAAGGCTGCGGTCAACGGCTGCCGTCATGCATTCGTGCGCCGGGGCCGCGAGCTGCCGATCATGGTGCAGGTGACGATCGAGACCACCGGCACCATGCTGGTCGGCACCGACATCGCGGCCGCCACCACCATCGTCGACGCGCTGGGCGTGCAGGTGATGGGGCTCAACTGCGCCACCGGACCCAAGGAGATGGGCGAGCACGTCCGGCATCTCTCGCAGACCTGGCGCGGCCTGATCTCCTGCCTGCCCAATGCCGGGCTGCCGGAGCTGCGTTGCGGTCACACCCACTATCCGCTGTCCCCGGACGAGCTGGCGGCGTGGACCAGGCGCTTCATCCAGGAGGACGGCATCAACATCATCGGCGGCTGCTGCGGCACCACCAACGCGCATATCGCGGCGCTGGACGCCATGCTCCGGCAGGTGGCCGAGGACGGCTACCGGCCGGCGCCGCGACCGCGGGCGCCACAGCACACGCCGCAGCTGGCCTCGCTGTTCTCCGCCGTGCCGCTGCGGCAGGAGAACTCGTTCCTGGCCATCGGTGAGCGCTGCAACGCCAACGGCTCGAAGAAATTCCGCGAGCTGCAGGCGGCCGGCGACTGGGACGGCTGCGTCGCGGTCGGCCGCGATCAGGTGCGCGAAGGCAGCAACGCGCTCGATGTCTGCACCGCGTTCGTCGGCCGTGACGAGGTGGCCGAGATGGATGCGGTGGTGAGCCGCCTGCGCGGCCAGGTCGACAGCCCGCTCGTGATCGATTCGACCGAGCTGCCGGTGCTGGAATCCGCACTCGAGCTCTATGGCGGCAAGGCCGTGCTGAACTCGATCAATTTCGAGGATGGCGAGGCGCCGGCCACGGCGCGCATGACGCTGGCGCGCAAGTTCGGGGCGGCGGTGATCGCGCTGACCATCGACGAGGTCGGCATGGCCAAGTCGCGCGAGGATAAGCTGCGCATCACGCGCCGGCTGGTCGATTTCGCCTGTGGCCGGTTCGGCCTGCCGCAGTCCGACCTGCTGATCGACCCGCTGACCTTCACCATCTGCACCGGCAACGAAGACGACCGCAAGCTGGCCTTGTGGACGCTGGAGGCGATCGCCGACATCCGGGCCGAATTCCCCGAGCTGCAGATCATCCTGGGCCTGTCCAACGTCTCCTTCGGCCTCAACCCCGCCGCCCGGCACGTGCTGAACTCGGTCATGCTCGACCATGCGATGCGGGCCGGGCTTACAGGCGCCATCGTCCATGCCAGCAAGATCATGCCGCTGCACAAGATCCCGCCCGAGGAGGTGAAGGCGGCCGAGGACCTGATCTTCGACCGGCGCGCCGAGGGCCACGACCCGCTGCAGGCGTTCATGGCCCTGTTCGCCGACCGCAAGGCCACCGTCGGCGCCGCCCGGGTCCGTCCCGACACGGTCGAGGAGCAGCTCAAGCTGCGCATCGTCGACGGTGACAAGCAGGGTCTCGAGGCCGATCTCGACACGGCGCTGCAGACCTATGCGCCGCTGGCGATCATCAACGACATCCTGCTCGGCGGCATGAAGACCGTGGGCGAGCTGTTCGGCGCCGGCAAGATGCAGCTCCCGTTCGTGTTGCAGTCGGCCGAGACGATGAAGAAGGCGGTGGCCTATCTCGAGCCGTTGATGGAGCGCGTCGAGGGCCAGCAGAAGGGCACCATCGTGCTGGCCACGGTCAAGGGCGACGTGCACGACATCGGCAAGAACCTGGTCGACATCATCCTGACCAACAACGGCTACAAGGTGGTCAATCTCGGCATCAAGCAGCCGCTGGCCAACATTCTGGAGGCCACGGCAGAGCACAAGGCCGACGCCATCGGCATGTCCGGCCTGCTCGTCAAGTCGACCGTGATCATGCGCGAGAACCTGGAGGAGATGCAGCGCCAGGGCCTGAGCACGCCCGTGCTGCTGGGCGGCGCCGCGCTGACCCGCGCCTATGTCGAGGACGATTGCTGGAGGGCCTACGGCCAGCAGCCGGTGGCCTATGCCCGCGACGCGTTCGACGGGCTGATGCTGATGGAGAAGGCCGTCACGGGCTCGATCCAGGCCTACGTCGCCGAGCGGGTCGAGAAGGCCTCGCAACGCAGCCAAAAGAAGCCGCGGACGCTCGAGTTCATGGATGGTGCCGTGAACCCGGCGCTGCGGCCGCTGGAGGTCGAGGAGATCCGCCTCAAGCGCCATGAGCTGAGCCGCGGCGTGGCCGTGCCGCCGCCGCCGTTCTGGGGGGCGCGGACGATCGAGGAGGTCCCGGTCAAGGCGCTGCTGCCCTACCTCAACGACCAGATGCTCTATCAATTCCACTGGGGTTACGAGAAGCAGGGCCGCAAGCTCGCGGACTTCCTGGCCTGGGCGCACAAGGAGCTGCGCCCGGTCCTGGCCAGCCTCGTGGCCGAGGCCGAAGAGGAGCGGATCTTCACGCCGCAGGCGGCCTACGGCTACTTCAAGGCGGCAGGGCAGGGCAACGACATCGTCCTGTTTGACGAATCGGGTAAGGGCGAGGTCGCCCGTTTCGCCCTGCCGCGGCAGCGCAAGGAGGACGGCCTGTGCATCGCCGACTTTCTGCGCGACATCGACGAGCCCGAGCGCGACGTGCTGGGGCTGCAGGTGGTCACCGTCGGCCAGCGCGCCTCCGAGGTCGCGCGCCAATGGTTCGCCAAGGACCGTTACCAGGACTATGTCCGCCTGCACGGGCTGGGCGTCGAGCTGGCGGAGGCGCTGGCCGAGTACGTGCACGCCAAGATCCGCGCCGAGCTGGGCTTCGGCCACGAGGATGCCCGCGACATGCGCGAGCTGCTGAAGCAGGGCTATCGCGGCTCGCGCTACAGCTTCGGCTACCCCGCCTGCCCGAACCTCGCCGACCAGGCGTCGCTGCTTCGGCTGCTGGGCGCGGAGAGGGTCGGCATCGAACTCGGAGAAGAGGACCAGCTCTGGCCCGAGC
>JAPJRA010000097.1:8659-9224 GCA_030824835.1 Geminicoccaceae bacterium
CCATGCCGAGGCGACCGGCAGACTGGTAGTTTGACGAAGTACAAATTTTGGTCTTGCAACGCATGTCGATGCCTGACATAGCTTGTCGTCAGGCAGGAGCCTGAAGTCATCGGCGACTTGGTTCCAGCAGGACTTCCCTGACATAGGAAGCACTTAGTGCTTCTAAGGCGACGAAGCCTCCCGGGTACTTTACCCGCGGGGGCTTTTTTCGTTTTTTCTTCGACCTTTCCTGGCCGCGGCGAGTCTGTCGCTACGGTACTCGATGGATCTTGGGTCGACAACTGACGAAGAGAGGCAGAGGACCAGATGAAGCTGCAACACTACCTCGGCGGGTTGGAAAATGTCGGGCCCGTCAATGTCGAGAAGCGTGTGTTTGTCCAGCCGTGGGAAGCGCAACTGTTCGGCGTTCATGCCACGATGATGGGCACTGGTATCTGGGCTTGGCCGCATCTTCGGGTGCTGGCCGAAGGGATGAACCCGCTCGATTACTTCAAGTTCCGCTACTACATCAAGTGGCTCGGCGGCATCTGCACATTCTTGATGCAGCGCGGCTACATCAATGAGC
>JAPJRA010000098.1:0-3474 GCA_030824835.1 Geminicoccaceae bacterium
GCCCTTGGCGAGCGGTTTTGGTGTCTACGTTTTCTTAGTGGTCGGGGCGGGCTCGGCCGGCTGGGTGCTGGCCGAGCGTCTCAGCGCCGATGGCCGGAACACGGTGCTGCTGCTCGAAGCCGGCGGCCGCGGTCGCAACCCGATCTACGACCTGCCAATGCTGGCAGCGGCGTTGTTCCAGAAGCGCAGCAACAACTGGTTCTTCTACACCGAGCCGCAGCCGGGGCTGGGCGGGCGCCAGATCTTCCTGCCCCGCGGCAAGGCGATCGGCGGCTCGTTCGTGTTCAACGGCGCTCAGTACATCCGGGGCCACCGGAGCGACTTCGATCATTGGCGGCAGCTCGGCAACGAGGGCTGGGCCTATGCCGACGTGCTGCCCTATTTCAAGCGCTCGGAGAGCTACGAGCACGGCGAGACCGCCTATCATGGCGCCGGCGGCGGGCTGGCGGTCAACAAGCTGGCCGAGGTGAACCCGCTGTCGCACGTGTTCCTGCGGGCCTGCCAGGAGGCCGGCTACGCGCTGAACGACGATTTCAACGGTGCCGAGCAGGACGGCTTCGGCCTCTACGACTTCAACGTCAGCAAGGGACGGCGCTGCACCACGGCCCGGGCGTTCCTGCACCCGGCGCTGAAGCGGTCCAATCTGCGGGTCGAGATCGACGTCGACATGCGCCGCGTGCTGATCGAGCAGGGCCGTGCCGTCGGCGTGGAGGTTAAGCGGAGCGGCGTGACATTGCAGGCCCGGGCCCGGCGGGAGGTGATCCTCGCCACCGGCTCGATCAACACGCCGAAGCTGCTGATGCTGTCGGGTATCGGCGACGCCGAGGCCCTAAAGCGGCACGGCATCGAGGTCGCGGCGCACCTGCCAGGCGTCGGTGCCAACCTGCAGGACCACCTGACCGTGTCCGTCGGCTATCGCTGCACCCAGCCCATCTCGCTGGTCGGCACGCTGCGCCTCGACCGGCTGACGGTGGCGGTGGCGCGCGGCGTGCTGCTGCGGCGCGGCCCCATCGTCCGCAGCCCGCTCGAGGCGGGTGGCTTCATGCGCACCCAGCCGGGGCTGCCGGCGCCCGACTGCCAGGTCGTGTTCCTGCCCATTCACGTCGCCGGGGCGCAGAAGATCTGGATGCCGTGGGCGCAGTCGGCCGAGGACCACAGCTACGCGCTGCGGGTCTGGCCGAACCGGCCGGAAAGCCGCGGCCAGCTCACGCTGGCGTCGGCCGATCCCGACGCCGACCCGATCATCGACCCCATGTTCCTCACCGCCGGGTCCGACATCGCGGTCACCCGCGAGGGTGTACGGCGGCTTCGGCGCATCGCCACCCAGCCGGCTTTCGACGCCTATCGCGGCATCGAGCTGCAGCCCGGCGCGGACGTGGTCAGCGACGAAGAGATCGACGCGTTCATTCGCGAGAAGGCCGGCACCGGCCACCACACCTGCGGCACGGCGCGGATGGGGCACGACCCGATGGCCGTCGTCGACGATCAGCTCCGGGTCCACGGCATTGCCGGCCTGCGGGTCGCCGATGCATCGATCATGCCGACGATGGTCAGTGGCAACACCAACGCCGCCACCATCATGATCGGCGAGAAGGCGTCCGACCTGATCCTCGGCCGCCGGCTGCCGCGGGACGAGCCCGGCACCCCGCCGCTGACCCAGCCATGGGGTGCCGAGGACGACCAGGCCGTCGCCGGCTATCCGCTGCTGGCAGCGGCCCGCGTCGCGTCTAGCTGAGCCGAATCGGCAGCCGGCGGCGGCGTATCGCCGCGCTTGCGCCGCGCCAGCCATTCGCTGAAGCCCTGCAGGATCACGTAGAAGGGTGGCACGAACAGGTTGTTGAAGATCGTGGCCGACAGCATGCCGCCGAGCACGGCCGTGCCCAGCACCTGCTGGCCGGCGGCACCCGCCCCTTGCGCGCTCGCCAGCGGCAGCATGCCCAGGATGAAGGCGATCGAGGTCATCATGATCGGGCGGAACCGCTCGTGCGCGGCGTTGATCGCCGCCTCGGCGAGGCTCAGCCCCTTCGCCCGCTCCGCGCGCGCGAACTCGACCACCAGGATCGCGTTCTTGGCCGCCATCGCAATCATCAGCACGATGCCGATCTGGCAGTACATGTCGTTGGAGAAGCTGCGGGCCATCATCCCGCCGACGACGCCCAGCAGCGCCAGCGGCACGGCCATGATCACCGCCATTGGGTTGGTCCAGCTCTCGTAGAGCGCCGCCAGCACCAGATAGACGAGCAGGATCGACAGCGCGAAGATGTAGATCGCCTGATTGCCGACGATCTGCTCCTGGAGCGACATGCCGGTCCAGGCATAGCCGATATTGGCCGGCAGCCGGTCGGCCGCCGCCTGCTGCATGATCTGCAGGGCCTGGCCGGAGCTGAAGCCCGGCGCAGGGCCGCCATTGAGGCCCGCGGTCGGGTACAGATTGTAGCGCGAGATGGTTGCGGCACCGGCCACATAGTGGAAGTCGGCCAACGACCCCAGCGGCACCATCTCGCCCGCATTGTTGCGGGTCTTCAGGCTGGCGATGTCCTCGGGCTGCAGCCGGAACTTGCTGTCCGCCTGGATGTACGTCTGATAGCTCTGGTTGAAGAGGTTGAACTGGTTGACGTAGGTCGAGCCGGTGTAGGACTGCAGCGTCGAGAAGATGTTGCCGATCGGCACGCCCAAGCTCTCGGCTTGGTTGCGGTCGACGTCGACGAAGATCTGCGGCACGTCGGCCCGGAACGAGGTGTTGATGGCCCCGATGCCGGACTGGCTGCGCGCGGCCTCGATCAGCGAGCCGGCCGAGCGGGCCAGGACATTGAGGTCGGTGCTGCCGCCCTGGAGCAGCAGCTGCATCTGAAAGCCACCAGACACGCCGAGACCAGGAATCGCCGGCGGGACCAGCACGAAGGCCGCGGCCTTCGTGACCCCGGCCAGACGCTTGCGTACCTCGGCCAGGATCACCGGCTGGCTCAGGCCGGCGGCATGGCGCTCCTCGAAGCTCTTGTAGACCAGGTACATCACGCCGGCGTTGGAGAGGGTCGTGCTGTTGTCGAGCGGCGAGATGCCACCGATCGTGACCCAGCCCTGGATCCCCGGCACGCCATCCAGCGCCTTCTGGATCTCCTGGACGGCCTCGCCCGTCCGCGCCAGCGAGGCGGCGCTCGGCAGCTGGAAGGCAAGGATGGCGTAGCCCTGATCCTCCTCGGGCAGGAAGCCCGTCGGCAGCTTGTTGAAGCCCCAGCCACCGATGCCGAGCACGGCCACGAACAGCAGCATGGTGACAAATTTGTGCCCGACCATGAAGCCCACCGTCCGCGTCTGGCCCCGGGTCACCTTGTTGAAGCCCGTGTTGAACCAGCGGAACAGGAAGAAGCGAGGCGGACGCGGCTTGCGCAGCAGGATCGCACACAGCGCCGGCGTCAGCGTCAGCGCGTTGATGGCGCTGAGGGCGGTGGAGGAGGCCAGCACCAGGGCGAACTG
>JAPJRA010000098.1:3484-9176 GCA_030824835.1 Geminicoccaceae bacterium
CTGGTAGATCTGCCCGGTGATGCCAGGCAGGAACGAGGCCGGGATGAACACCGACATCAAGGTCAGCGTGACGCCGGCGATGGCGCCGCCCAGCTCCTCCATCGCCTTGATCGAGGCTTCCTTGGGCCCGATACCCTCCTGCTCCATGATGCGCCAGACGTTCTCGACGACGATGATCGCGTCGTCGACCACGATGGCGATCGCCAGCACCAGCCCGAACAGCGAGATCAGGTTGATGGTGATCCCGAACGCGGACATCAGCGCGAACGTGCCGATCAGCGAGACCGGGATGGTGATGGTCGGGATGAGGGTGCCGCGCCAGTCCTGCAGGAACAGGAAGATGGTCAGGAAGACCAGGACGCCCGCCTCGAACAGCGTGTGGATCACGCCGTCGATGGCGTCGTGCACGAACGTCGTGGTGTCGAACAGGATCACGTAGTCGAGCCCTTCGGGGAACGACTTCTTGACCTCCTGCATCTGCGCCCGCACCGCCGTCGCCACGTCGAGGGCGTTGGCGGTCGGCAGCTGGTAGATGGCGATGCCGGCCGTCGGCTGGCCGCTCAGGTTGGAGAACGTGCTGTAGGTCTGGGCACCCAGCTCGACGCGGGCGATGTCACGGATCCGGACCAGCTGCCCGCCGCCGGTGGTCGCCGATTTGACGATGATGTCCTCGAACTGGGACAGCTGATCGAGCCGGCCCAGCACGTTGATCGTGTACTGGAACGGCTGATCGTCAGGCTGTGGCGGCGTGCCCGTCTGACCGGCCGCCACTTGCGCGTTTTGCTGGTTCAGCGCGTTGACCACGTCGTCCGGGATCAGCCCAAACGTGTCCAGCTTCTGCGGGTCGAGCCAGATCCGCATGCTGTAATCGCCGGAACCCAGCACGTTCACCTGCGCCACCCCTTCCAGCCGGGCCAGCGGGCTCTGCAGGTTGATGGTGGCGTAGTTGGATAGATAGAGGCTGTCGTACTGGCCGGTGGGCGAGATCAGGTTGGCGAACAGCAGCACGTTGGTCGACTGCTGCTTGACCGTGACCCCCTGGGCCGAGACCTGGGTCGGCAGCTGGGCCAGCGCGATGGCGACGCGCTGGTAGACCAGGGTCTGCGCGTTGTCCATGTCGGAGCCGACATTGAACGTCACGATCAGCGTGTAGGTGCCGTCCGAGGCGCTGAAGGACTGCATGTAGAGCATGCCCGGGACGCCGTTGACCTCCTGCTCGATCGGGATGCCCACTGTGTTGGCGACGGTGGCCGCACTGGCGCCGGGATAGCTCGTGGTCACGTAGATCGTCGGCGGCGTGATGTTCGGATACTGCGCGATCGGCAGCCTGAGCATGGCCACGGCGCCGAGCAGCACGGTCACGATGGCCACCACGGCCGCGAAGATCGGCCGTTCGATGAAGAATTTCGAGAACATCTGGACCTACCCCGCCGGCTTTGCGGCGGCGTCGCTTGCCGTCGGGCTCGGTGCCTCCTTGGGCGTGACCTTGGCGCCGGGCACGGCACGCAGCAGCCCGTCCACGATCACCCGGTCATCGGCGGTCAGGCCGTTGTCGGCGACACGCAGCGTGCCGACCAGCTGACCGGGCGTGATGCCGACCCGGTGCACCACGTCGTCCTTGTCGACGGTCAGCACGTAGGCGCCGGCCTGATCGCGACCGATCACGGTGTCTGGCACCAGCAGGGTATCGGGGCTCTCGCCGAGGGGAGCCCGGATCCGCGCGAACAGGCCGGGCAGCAACTTGAAGTCGGCATTCGGGAAAATGCCACGCAGCTGCAAGGTGCCGGTGCCGGAAGTCAGGGTGATCGCCGCGAAGTCGAGTTTGCCCTGGTGCGGGAACCCGTCCTCGTCGGCGACACCCAGCTCGAGCAGCTGGTCGGTGGGCTGACCGGAGGAATTGGCCCCGCCACGCTTCTCGCGGATGCGCAGCAGCTCGCGCTCGTTGATCGTGAAGTAGGCGTAGATGGGGTCGATCTGGTTGATCTCGGCGAGTACCGTGGTCTCGCCCCCGCTGCCGACAAGGTTCCCGACGTCGATCAGATGGCGCCCCATGCGGCCGTCGAACGGCGCCGTGACCGTGGTGTAGCCGAGGTTGATCTGCGCCAGATCGACATTGGCTTGGGCCCCCAGCAGGCTGGCCTTGGCCTGATCGAGGGTGGCCTTCCACGTATCGACATCGACGGCAGACGCCGCCTTCTGTTTGAACAACCCGGAGTAGCGTGTGTATTCCGTCTGCGCATGCTCCAGCTGGGCCTGGATCACGCCCACCTGGGCCTGCGCCTGCTCGAGCTCGGCCTGGTACTGGTCCTGCTGTATGGTGAACAGCAGGTCGCCCTTCTTCACACGGGCGCCATCCTCGAAATGGATCTGCTGCAGGTAGCCCGGGACGCGGGCCACGAGCTGGACGGCAGCCACGGCCGCCGTGGTGCCGGTGAGCTCGACATAGTCGGTCACGCTCTTCACCACAGGGGCTGCCACTGTGACCACAGGGGGCGGGGGGGCCACGTAGGCGTTGCGCTGCTCTTCCTTGCAGCCGGCGAGGAGCATGACGGAAGTCACGCCCACAAGGGCCGTCCTAACGGCAAACGACATAGCGGTCCTCGAGCGATTATTCACCGACTTGAGCTCACAATAGCGGCAGACGCGGCTCAGCGGGCCGCGGCACGGGGACGGGCGGCACCTGGACCTCGTAGGCTAGAAGATTGCCCCAATTGGTGCGCGTGGTCATCGCCTCGATCGTCTGCGGCGGCACGAACGACTTGCCCAGCCTTATCTGCCAGCCGCCGCCCATGGCCCGATAGGCGGCGACGAGATTGGTCGGGATCGCCCCGGCTGTCGTTGCCAGGGTGTCCTGCTGCTGCAGAACCTGCTGCTCCGCCACCAGCACGGTGGTGAAGTCCGTGGTCCCGTTCTGGTATTGCAGCGCCGCCAAGTGGAGCGAACGTTGCGCGGCCTGTACCGCGTCACTCAGGTACTTCGCGCGTTCCTGTTGCTTGCGGAAGCCGACCAGACCGTTCTCGACCTCCTGCTGCGCCACCAGCACCGTATTCTGGTAGGCGGTCAGCGACTGCTGGAAGGCCGCGTCCTGGGCCCGAATCGCGTTCTCGATCCGACCGTAATTGAGGAAGTCCCAGACGAATGACGGGCCAAAGCCGAAGGTCCGGCTGCGACCCTGGAAAATATCGGTCAGATTGAACTGCTGCCAGCTGCTGGCGGCGAAGCCGAACGTGCCGGTGAGGGAGAAGGCCGGGTAGAGATCCGCTTTCTGCACGCCGATCAGCGCACTTTGCGCGGCCGCCGTAGCCTCGGCCTGGCGGATGTCCGGACGACGGCGCAGCAGATCGGCAGGAATGCCGATGCCCACTTGCGCTGGCGCCACCGGGATGCCCTGCGATCCGCCCAGCAGCTCGTCGAGCGGGCCGGGAGGCTGGCCGATGAGCGTTGCGATGGCGTTCTTGGTCTGCTCGATCTGCTGCTCGAGCTGGGGAATCGTCGCCTGCGTCGATGCCAGGATAGTCTTGGCCTGCTGGACGTCCCGCTCGTCAGTCGTGCCGCCCCGAAAACGGGCAGTCGCGATCTGCAGGCCTTCCTCCTGAACCTTGACGTTGTCGACGGCGACCTGGAGCTGCTGCTGCAGGGTCCGCAGCTGAATGTAGCTCGTGGCGATATCGGCAGTGACGCTGACCAGGACATCGTCGTAATTGGCGACGGTGGCCGCTAGCTGCGCGTCGGCAGACTCCACGGAGCGGCGGAACTTGCCCCACAGGTCTATTTCCCACGACGCCTGAACGCCCAGCGAGTTGGCGGTGTACTCCAGCGCCGAGGCGTCGCCCTGCGGCGCTCCGGCGCTGCGAGCGCTCTCGCGCTCATGCGTGATGCTGCCGACCGCCTGCTGGGTCTGCGGATATTCCTGGCCGATGGCGATACCGAGCTGGGCGCGCGACTGGAACACCCGAGCTCCGGCCTCCTGCAGCGACAAATTCTGCGTGTAGGCTAGGTCCACCAGCCTGGTCAGCGCCGGGTCCTTGAAGGCCAGCCACCACTGGCCGTTCTCGGTCGGCTCGGTCGCCACCCGCGACTGCCCGGAATTCAGCCAGCCCGAGTTGAGCTTGGCCTCTGGCGTGGTGAAATCCGGGCCGACCATGCTGCAACCGGTCAGCAGGCTAGCCGCCAATGCCGACTTCAGAACCCTTGGTCGCATCGGCCCGCCACCTTCATTACCCCATCCCGTTCGTGAAACACTGCCAGCCGCAAACGAGTCCGTCCAGGCATGCAGTCCTTCGGACGCCGGGCCATTCCCCGCAGTGGTATTATTTGAGCATTCTGCTGCCCTGACGCATCAGTGCGGCAGGGCCGCCCGGAGGCTCACACCGCCACCGAGCGCCGCGGAATGAGCGCCCAGTAGTCGAGATCGAGCAGGATGTCGGGCAGGTACTTGCCCTCGCCGTCCCGGAGCGGGAAGTCGTGACAGGGCCGGTTGCGGGTGGCCACCAGCCGAAGCCGGAGTGCGCCCACGTCGTCCCTGCCGGCGATCTCGGCCGTGTCCAGCACCTCGGACCACGCATAGACGGTATCGCCCGCGCGGCACGGATTGACATGGCTGCCGGCGTTGATCGCCAGCACGTGCAGGCAGTTGGCGAGGCCGTTGAACGACAGCGCGCGGGCCAGCGAGATCACCACGCCGCCATAGACGATACAGGCCCCAAGCCGCCCCTGGCGCTCGGTGTGGTCGTTGAAATGGACCCGCGCGGTGTTGTGGTAGAGGCGGGTGGCCAGACGATGCTCGCTGTCCATGACCCCCATGCCGTCGACATGGTCCATCTTCTCGCCGGCGACAAAGTCCTCGAAGAAATAGGGCGAGCCGGTCTCGGCGGGATCGATCCGCTGCGGCCGGAGACCTGCCGGCACCACCAGACGCTCCGGGCTCACGAAAGCCGGGAGCGTGGGCACGACCGCGGTCACCGCCGGCGTCGACGGCTCGCGCTTGCGCACCAGCACCCAGCGGGCATAGTCGAGAACCGGCGAACCGTCGGCCTTGAAGCCGCGGCTGCGGACCCAGACGATGCCCGTCTGGCCGTTGGAGGTCTCCTTGAGGCCGATCACCTCCGAGCGCGCATGCAGCGTGTCGCCCGGATAGACGAGACCCAGGAAGCGGCCATCGGCGTAGCCGAGATTGGCCACGGCGTTGAGGGAGATGTCCGGCACCGTCTTGCCGAAGACGATATGGAAGGCCAGCAGATCCTCGGCGGGGGCCGCCGGCAGTCCGTTGGACCTTGCGAACGGGTCGGCGCAGTGCTGCAAGAAGCGTGAGCCGGTCAGCGCCTGATAGAGCGCCGTGTCGCCCGTGGTCACCGTCCGCGGCGTGGCGTGCCGGATCTCCTGGCCGATCCGGAAGTCCTCGAAGAAATTGCCGGTGCCAGTCTTGCTCATGTTTTCTGCTCGCTGACGCCGTTGCTGCGGTGCGGCAGCGCTAGACGTCGTGGCTGCAGAGGAAAAGGCGACCGATTGGCGCAACGCGGGTGGTTATACTGGGCCAAGGGGCTGACGGCAGCGCTGCTGCTCATGACGACGACCGGCTGCGCGACCGGCGAGGTGGCTCGCGAACGGATCTGCGAGCAGGCGCTGCATGCTCTCGAGCCGCTGGCCCGTTTGGTGCACTCGGCCGCGCCCGGCGCAGCGGACACGGTGCGGC
>JAPJRA010000099.1 GCA_030824835.1 Geminicoccaceae bacterium
CGGCGCTGGCGGTCGCGCGCACCACGGCACCTGCCGATCGCGTCACCTCGACGGCAGCGAGGCCGGTGGCTCCTGCCGCCTGATGGACCAGGACGTTGATCCCGGGCTCGAGGCGGCCCAAGCCGGCCATGGCCGTGGCATAGGCCACCGGCATCGTGGCAGCCGCGACCAGATCGGCCACGGGCGCGCGGCGGACGAGATCGGCTGGTACCAGCACCAGATCGGCCAGCGCCGGTTGGGCTAGAGCCACGACCGCGTCGCCTGCGCCCAGGAGCTCGACGCCGTCGCCGACCCGCCGCACGATGCCGACGAGATCGGCACCCAAGGGTGTGTCAGCGGGGCGGAGGCCCAAGGCGACGAGCCGGTCGCGAAAATTGAGGCTGGCTGCAACCACCTCGATCAGGACTTGGCCCGCGGGCACTTCATGGATCGGCGGCAGGGGCTCCCACTCGATCGAGGGCGGGGCGCCCGGCGCTCGCAGCACGGCCCGCGCGGCATCAGTCTCGGACGCTGGCTCGATGCGGCGCAATCGGCGGGCATAGCGCCCCCCCCTGCCGCCAGGCGACCGCCGGCTCGTCGACGGCGGCGCATTCGAGCGCCAACGCCTCCTGCTGGGCTGCGATCGGGCGGGTGGGATCGAGGTCGACAAGACGGCAGCGACGTTCCGGCTGCTCGGCCATCAGCGCCTGGGCCAGCCCCCACAGCGCGGCCGCCCCGGCCTGTGCCGGCCACTCGACACCGCGGCCGGTGGCCACGCCCCCGCGGGTCGCGAGCACGATGCGGCAGGGCAGTCCGGCCAGCGAACGGATCGTCTCGACCAGCCGCACTGCGGCCGTCGCCGGTTCCCCTCCCTCTGCGACGATGAGGAGCAGGGGGTCGGACACGCTGCGAAGTCGCACGCAAGCTTCCGCAGGCGAATCGACACAGGGCCAGGACAAGCCTGCGCCGTCGAGGACGATGGTCGGGGCGGCCGTGGCCGCGGGCGTTGCAGTCCGCTCCCAGCGCACCTCGTGCCCGAATCGGTCGAGAAAGCTGCGGTGGCGGCCGAACCGGGCCGACTCCAGCCACGCGATGGGTCGACCGTCCGGAGCGACGACGCCCAGATCAGCCATGAGCATGCCGGACGGGTCCCGCCCACGCAGCCGCAGCCAGACCCGGGCTGCCGGCAGATCCGGGCCGGCGCGCTCCAGCGCCGCACAGCCGGCCAGAATCGGTGGGCGTCGCTCGGCATCGTCGATGATGCCATAGAGCAGTTGCGCCGCAGCCTCGATCACGCCGGGCTCGGCGAGCGTCGCACCTGGAGCCAGGGTGCCCATGGCCAAGCCACCGCCGACACTCACCTCGACAAGGCATCGCGCCTCGCTGCCGTAGCTGAAGCCGGCAGCCTCGATCCTGCGGTAGAGGACATCGGCGGGGACGATGCGTCCAGGCCACTCCATCACGGGAGATGGGATCGACCCTCCAGCCGTGGCCGGGCGAGCCGCCAGATGAACGGTCCATTCGGATGTGCCGTCGCAGTGGCTCTCCAGCAGCATCTCGCCTGCGGCCGTGCGCAGGCGGATCTCGCATGGCCCGGTGATGCGCAACGGCTGCTCGAACCGCATCGCCTCCAATCGTGGCACAGGCCCAAGCAGGTGCAGCAGCACGCCCAGATGAGCAAGGCCACCCGTTCCTGCCAGCAGCGGGTCGCCCGGCTGCAGGTGGCGGCTGCCCGGCGCCGCTCCTGGTAGCGGGAACCGTTCCCGCCGGAACACGGGCGCGGGCAAAGGGCTCCTTACCGTTCCGGTGGATTCCTCCGGCCGCTCCAGGACAAGATGCGCGTTGCTGCCGCTGAAGCCGAACGAGCTGACGCCGACCCGGCGCACACCTTTTTGTGGCGCGGTCGGCACGACGAGGTCGAGACCGCCGGGCCGAATCTCGGGATTCAGCCGTCGGAAATGCCGGCTGGGTGCCGCAAGGTCGTGCTCGATCGAGAGCGCAGCCTTGATCAGGCCGGCGATGCCGGCCGCTGCCTCGGCATGGCCGAGCGTGCTCTTGACCGAGCCCACCAGGAGCGGCCGCGTGTGCCCGGCAAAGACGGTGGCCAGAGCCTGGGCCTCGATGACGTCGCCGAGTGGCGTGCCGCTGCCATGCGCCTCGATCAGGTCGATCGCGTCAGGCGCAAGGTCGGCATCGGCGAGTGCCGCCCGGATCACCGCCACCTGGGCCGGGCCGTTGGGTGCGGTCAGGCCGGCACTGCGCCCGTCCTGATTGACGGCAGAGCCTCGGATCACCGCCCGCACCCGCTCGCCTGAGGCATGAGCCTCCCTGGTCCGCCGAAGCACGACCACGCCGACACCTTCTGCCCGGCCGTAGCCATCCGCCGCGGCATCGAAGCTCTTGCAGCGACCGTCCGGTGCCAGCATCCCGGCCTCGGCGAAGCTTCTGCCCAGCTCGGCCGAAAGCATCAGACTGACCCCGCCGACCAGCGCCAGATCGCACTCGCCGGCGCGCAAGGCCTTGACCGCCAGATGCGCGGCGGTGAGCGAGGAGGAGCAGGCGGTGTCGACGGTGAGGCAGGGGCCCTTCAGGTCCAGGCTATAGGCGATGCGACCGGCGGCGATCGCCGGGCTCGTGCCGCTGCCATAGAAGCGGTCGACGCCCGCCAGCAGGGTGCGACGAGCGAAGTCGTTGGTGGCGAGCCCTATGAACACGCCGGTCCGGCTGCCGGCGAGGCTCTCAGGCACGATCGCCGCGTCCGCCAGCGCCTGCCACACGGTCTCCAGCAGCAGGCGGTGCTGCGGGTCCATGGCCTGGGCCTCGCGTGGGGTGATCTCGAAGCAGGCGGCATCGAAGCTCTCGACGTCATCGAGGAAGCTGCCCGGCGGCTGGCCGTCGCCGGCCCCGGGCCACCGATCGGCGGGCACCGGCCGGATAGGGTCTGGGCCTTCCAGCAGCAGGCGCCAGAACGACGCCGGATCGTCGACGCCACCTGGGAACCGGCAGCCGATGCCGATGATCGCGATCGACGGCTTCGTGTCGCGCTCGGCGGCCGCGAGCCTGGCCTTGAGGCTGCGGATCTCCAGAAAAGCCCTCTTGAGCAGCTCCTTGGGGTCCGAAGGCGTGCCGCTCAAGCTGACGCCCCCAGCTCGAGTTCCAGAAGTGCCGCCAGGTCCGATGCACTGAGCTCGTCCAGTGCATCGGACGGGGGATACAGCAGCGCAACCAGATGACGGGCCAGCGCCTCGATGGTCGGGTGATCGAAGACGAGGCTCGCCGGCAGCTCCAGCGCCAGCGCCTTGGCGAGCTCGTTGCGGAAGCTGACCGCCAGCAGCGAGTCGAGCCCCAGATCACGTAATGCCCGACGGGCCTCCAGCCTCGTGCCATCCGGAAAGCCCAGGAGACGACGCGCCCGTTCGGCAAGCTCCTGGCCGAGCAGCGCGAGCCGGGCGTCAGCCGATGCCGCCTCGAGCAGATCACGCAGGTCGGTGGCAGCCTTGGTCGCCGACGTTCGTGGCGCGGTCTGATGATCCATGACCAGTCGGACTGCCACGCCGCTGCGCAGCGCCTCCCCCATGGCGGCGGTGGCCGCCGCGGGTGCCATGGGCCGGAAACCCTGCTCGCTCAACCGGGCACGATGCGCCGGCGCCAGAGCCTCGAACATCCCCGTTTGCCACGGCCCGAAGCCGATGGCCGTCGCGGGCAGACCTTCGGCCCGCCGCGCCCGTACCAGGCCCTCGAGCCAGGCATTGGCGGCGGCGTAGGCCGCTTGCCCGGCAGCGCCGAGTGTGGCCACGACCGAGGACACAAGGACGAAAGCAGCGAGTTGGCGGTTGCGGGTCAGCTCGTGCAGATGACGGGCGCCCTCGACCTTGCCCCGGAAGACCGTGGCGATGTCGGCCGGACGAAGATTGGCCAGCATCGAATCCTCGACCACGCCTGCCGCATGCACGATTCCCGTCAGGTCTGGAAGGCCCGCCAACATCGCGGCGACGGCAGCGCAATCGCCGAGATCGACGGCGACGGTCGCGAACGGCGTGGCCGAGGAGGCCGTCCGGGCGGCGAGCACGACCCGGGCGGCACCGTTCTCGACGAGCCAGTGGGCGATGGCGCGGCCGACAGCACCCGTCCCGCCCGTAACGAGCCATGTGCCATGACGGCCCGGCAGCTCCTCCTGGGGCCAGAGCAGTGCCGTGCGGCCAACCGTCCGCCCCTGGGCCAGGGCGGTGAGCGCGGCGCCGGCAGCTTCGGCACCGAGCTCCGTCCGCCATGGCAGCCTGATCGCACCCTCGTCCAACAACCTGAAAATCCGGGCCATCCGAGTGCGGAACCAATCGGGATCGGCCGCGAGCGGTTGCTCCAGATCGTAGCGGAGGTGGCGCACACCGCCGGGCAACGCCGGTTTGGATGCGCTGCCGAGTTCAAGGAAGCAACCGTTCGGGCGCAGCAGTGCGGCCGATGCCGCGGCCATGTCGTCGCCCAGGGCGTGCAGCACGACGTCGACACCGAGACCGCTACTCCAGGCCAGCACGGCTGCGGCGAAACTCGTGTCGCGCGAGGAGGCTGTCGCTTCGGCACCGACAAGTCGGGCCCATGCCTGCTTGCCGGGACTGGCTGTCGCGAAGACACGGGCGCCGGACCATACGGCGAGCTGTATCGCGGCCATGCCTACGCCGCCGGCCCCGGCGTGGATCAGCACGCGCTGCCCTGGTCGCAGGACCGCCAGCTCGATCAGACCCCGCCACGCGGTAAGAAAGGCGATCGGTAGTGTCGCCGCCGCGGCCGGCGTGAGTTGCTCCGGATAACGCACACAGCGGGCAGCCGGGATCGTAACGTGGGTGGCCAAGGCTCCTGGTGCGAACAGCAAGACCCTGTCGCCTGAGGTGAGCCCCTCGGTCCCGGGGCCCACGGCCGTGACCGTGCCTGCGGCCTCGAGACCGAGGCCCGTACCAGGCACGCGGCCCAGAGCCACCAACGTATCCTTGAAGTTCAGCCCGCTCGCCGAGATCCGCACCAAAGCCTCACCGGGACCCGGCGGCTCGACCACCATGGGAACCATGGCCAGATCGTCGAGCGTGGCCCCCTCGCCCGGGATCAGGCGGCATGGCCCGTCAGGTAACGGCACGATCCGCGCAAGCTCCGGCTGGTAGGCTAAGCCGCCGCGCAGGGCGAGACACGGTGCTGCGGGCAGTAGCGCCGCCGGCAATCCCTCGCCGGTCGGGTCGAGGTCGAGCCAGGTGCAATGCAGTTCCGGGTGCTCGGCCGTGATCGTCGGTACGAGCCCGGCCAGCACAGCGGCCGGCGCGGGCTCCCGATCAAGGAGTGGTGGGACACCGGCGGCACCGCGGCTGACCAGCAGGAGCCGTGGCGGCCGAGGCAGCTGTGAGAGGAATCGGACAAGCTCGGCGGTCTCGACGAGGCACTGCTCCGGTGTCGTGGCCCGGAGCGGGCGGAGGTCGATCACCCCCATCGGGTCATGCGGAAGGCTACGCGGATCCGCCTCGATCACGTGCCAACCAGCGCCGGGCGGCACGAGTTCCACCTGGGTAGGATGCCAGCGCAGTTCGTGGATCCACCCATGATGGCGCTCGCTCACCCTGCGCAGGCGAACCCCAGTGAAGGCCGCGACTAGTCGGCCATCCTGGTGCAGCAGCTGCGCCTCGCCAAGCGCGCCATCGATCTCGACCTGCCTCAGCCTGGCACGACAATAGGCGGGCTCGCCACCGCCGAGCCAGACGAAGCCGTCGACACTGGCCGGGAGCCACATTGACCCTTCCGGGAGCAGCGAGGTCAACGTCTGCAGCGCCAGGTCGAGCATGGCAGGGTCGGCATCGAGATCGCCCGATCCGAATGCCGGCAGCAGCTCGGCCTCGGCGAGATCATTGGACCGGTGAAGTTGCTGGATGCGTCCGTAGGCAGGACCGAACGCAAAGCCGCGCCGCCTCAACTCCTCCTGGTGCAGGTCGCCCGAGACCTGCGCTGCCGTCGCAGGCGGGGATGGAATTGACGTCGGTCCCGGGCGGGCGGCAGCCACCGACGCCGTGCATACGCAGCTCCAGGTGTCGCCAGCCTCGACGAACAGCTCGATCCGATCGGCGGAGCGGACGAGTTGGATCGACCGGCCCGTCACCGGCACTTCGACCCGCTCCAGAAGCTCGACCCCGGTCACAGTCGGAGCGCCGGCAGCGACGCAGAGCGACAGGAAACCGGCGGCCGGCAGGATCACGGCGTCCCCGACGACATGATCACGAAGCCACGCGCTGCCAGGATCGAGCCTGCCGGTACGGATCGTAAAGCCGGTGGCGCCGACGCGTGTGGCCGGGCCGAGCAGAGCTTCGGCGGTTGGCGAGCGCTCCAGCCAATGGCGATGCCGGACGAAAGGATAGGTCGGCAGGCTGACCCGTCGGCCGGGAGGCACCGGCAGATCGGGCATCGGCCCGTCACTCGGCGCCAACCGCTCCAGCTCGGCAGGGTCACGAGCGAGTGCCCACCAGCCGAGCCGGGCCCGACCGACGGCCGCGGTATGGCAGGCATCCTGGAAGCTGACGTCATTGGCGACCAGATAGGCCCTATAGCGACGGCCCAGCTCGCGCACGGCGTCGGGCGTCGCACCGGTGATGAGCAGAACACCCGCGTCCGTCGGCGCCGTCGTGGCGGTCAACGGTGGTGGAGCCTCCAGCACCACATGGGCATTGGTGCCGCTGGCGCCAAAAGCGCTGACACCGGCCCTGGCCGGGGCGACGGGCCACGGCTCGGCGACCACCGGTACTTGGATCCGGGCCCTACCGGCCGTGGAGTGAGGGTTGAGCGCGTGGAAGTGCAGATGCGGTGGGATGGTGGCGTGCCCGACGGCGAGGGCCGCCTTGATCACGCCGGCGATGCCGGCAGCCGCCTCGGCATGGCCGAAATTGGTCTTGACCGAGCCGACCAGCAGGGGTGTGTCGCGCTCCTTGAACACCTCGGCCAGCGCGTCCAGCTCGATCGGATCGCCCAGCGAAGTGCCCGTCCCGTGCGCCTCTACCATGCCGACCACGGCCGGCGTGAGCCCGGCATCGGCGAGTGCGGTCCGGATCACCGCTTCCTGGGCCAATCCGTTGGGAGCCGTGAATCCGGAGCTGTGGCCGTCGTGGTTCACGGCCGAGCCGCAGATGACGGCGATGATCCGATCGCCGTCGGCCTCGGCGCGCGCCAGCGGCTTGAGCACGACCACGCCACAGCCTTCGGCGCGGACATAGCCGTTGGCGGCCGCATCGAAGGTCTTGCAGCGGCCGTCAGGAGCGAGGAGGCCGGCACGCGAGAGAACCACCGAGCTCTCGGGTGCCAGCAGCAGGTTGACACCTGCGGCAAGCGCGAGGCTCGCCTCACCCGTGCGCAGCGCGCGAACCGCCAGATGCAGGGCCACCAGCGAGGACGAGCAGGCCGTGTCGACCACCATAGCCGGCCCCTCGGTGCCGAGGACGTGGGCGAGCCTGCCGGCCAGCGTGTTGTTGGGCTGTCCGGTCAACGTGTGCCCGTCCAGCCTGTCCGTGCCGTTCTGGCGCGCCAACAACGCGTAGTCGCTGCCGGTGACACCAACGAAGATCGCAGTGGCGGTGCCGGCCAGTCGATCCGGCGCGATGCCGGCGTCTTCCAGGCTCTCCCACGCCGTCTCCAGCAGCAGCCGCTGCTGCGGGTCCATCTGCGCCGCCTCGCGCGGGCTGATGCCGAAGAAGGCGGCATCGAACAGGTCGACACCGTCGACGAAGCCGCCCCAGCGGCTGGCGATGCGGCCGGGCCGCGTCGAATCGGCATCGTACCACCGAGCGTTCGACCAGCGATCGGCGGGGACCTCCTGGATCAGGTCGGCACCCTCCCACAGCGCCCGGGCGAAGGCATCCGGCCCATGGATACCACCCGGGAAGCGGCAGCCGATGCCGACGATGGCGATGGCGGAGGACTGCCGGGTTGGCGCGGCGATGGTGCGGCTGCCGGTCCGGCCCTGGAGCCATTCCTCCAGCCTTGCCAGTGACGGATGCGAGAACAGGATCGCGGTCGGCACCGGCTCGCCGGTCGCCTGCTCCAGCCGCCGTCGCAGCGTGAGCGCCATCAGCGAGTCCAGGCCCTGCTCGAACAGGCCGCGGTTCGGGTCGAGAGCGCCAGGATAGGGATGGCCCAGAATCTCGGCGACGAGGCCCCTGAGATCGCTACCTGAGAGCACACGTCGCGGGGGCGCCTCGCTCGACGGCATGGTCGCCATCACGAGCCGCGGGCGCAGCCGGTCGAACAGCGGATGCCGCCGCCGGCTCTCGATCGTCTCGACAAAGCGCCGCCAATCGGCACGTGCCAGCACGAGATGGGCCGTGCCCGACGCTGCGAGGTCGACCGCGGCCCGGCACACCGCGGTCAGCGGCAGCGGCTCCAGGCCCGCAGCGGCAAGAGCAGAATCCTCGTCCGCGCCCAGCAGCCCTCGTTCGGCGAGCCGGCCCAGGGCGAGGCTGGTGGCGGGCAGGCCCTTCGATCTCGCCGCCAGCGCCCAGGCATCCAGCGCGGCATTGGCGGCTGCATAGTTCGGGTTGTCGCGCAGCCCCCAGACGCCGGCGGCCGAGGACAAGGTGATCATGAAGTCGAGGTCGTGCCTAGCGGCGACCGCGGCTAAGGTTCGCGCGATGGCGAGCTTGCCCCCGATGACCGTGGCGCGATCGCCTGCGACCGTACCCGCCGCATGGACGATACCGGCGAGTGGACGATCGATCAGCAGGGCAAGGTCGGCCGCAGCCGTCGTCGCGGCGAGATCGAGCGCCGCCACCCGAACCTCGGCGCCGCGCCGACGCCATCCCTCGACGGCAGTCAATACGCCCCCACGTCGACCGACCAACAGGAGATGGCGGGCACCCTGCTCGACCAGCCAGCCGGCAAACGCGCTGCCAAGCATGCCGAGGCCGCCTGCGATCAGATAAAGCTGGTCGGCCCGCACCGGTGGTGCCTCCGTCGGCGGCTCGACGCGCGGCACCAGTCGGGCCACCCGCCGCTCGCCGGCCGTGATCCGCACCCGGTCCTCGATGCCGTCGCCTTGCAGCTCCCTCACCAGCGCGTGCAGGCTGCCGTCGCTCTCGTCGGCAAGCTCGATGGCGCTCGCCATCGTCTCCGGCCGATCCAGGCCGAGCGCCGCGAACGCCCCGCCCAGCGCGGCAGCAACCTCACCGTCTCCGCGG
>JAPJRA010000100.1:0-7616 GCA_030824835.1 Geminicoccaceae bacterium
CACGCGCAAGATCGGCCGGGTGCGCACCTGCACGCTCAGGCCCGAGCGGCTGGCGGCCGCCGAGGACTGGCTGGATGCCCAGCGGACTCTCTGGACCAGGCGGCTCGACCAGCTGGACAGCCTGGTGCTGAGCCTGAAGCTGAAGGAGCAGGAAGACCCATGATCGTCGCCCCCGCCACCGTCTTCGACCAGCAGCTCGATCTGGAGCTCAAGCGCGAGGTCGCCGTGCCGCCAAGGCTCGTCTGGCGCGCCTGGACCGAGCCGGCGCTGCTGATGCAGTGGTTCACGCCGGTCCCCTGGCGGACGACGGCCTGCGAGATCGACCTGCGGCCCGGCGGCAGGTTCCGTACGGTCATGGAAGGCCCCAACGGCGAGCGGCACGACAATACGGGCTGCTTCCTGGCGGTGGAGCACGAGAAGCTGCTGGTCTTCACCGACGCGCTCGGGCCCGGCTACCGCCCGGTCGGCGGCGGCTTCATGACCGCCTCCGTCACGCTCGAGCCCTCGGCCGAGGGGACGCTCTACACCGCGCTGGCGCTGCACCAGGACGCGGCGACGAAGCAGAAGCACGAGACCATGGGCTTTCATCAGGGCTGGAGCACGGCGCTGGACCAGCTTGTGGCCCTGGTGCAGGGGCTTTAAATCGGGCCGGCCGAAGCCCGCCGCCTCGGTTCCCGCCCTCTTTCCTCGAAGGTGAACAGATGAAAGCCGTCGGCTATTGGAAAGAGGGTTTGCCGATCGACGATCCGCGCTCGCTCGAGGACCTCGAGCTTGCCGAGCCCGGGGCGCCCACCGGCCGGGACCTGCTGGTCCGGGTGCAGGCCGTGGCGGTGAACCCGCGCGACGTGAAGAGCCGCAAGAGCGTGGCGCCGACCGGCGGCGGGCCCGTGGTGCTGGGCTACGACGCGTCGGGCGTGGTCGAGGCCGTGGGCCCGCAGGCGGAGCTGTTCCGCCCGGGCGACGCAGTCTTCTATGCGGGCGTGCTGGGCCGGCAGGGGGCCAATGCCGAGCTGCAGCTGGTCGACGAGCGGATCGTCGGCCGCAAGCCGGCGTCGGTCGAGCATGCGGCCGCCGCCTCGCTGCCGCTGACCAGCCTGACAGCCTGGGAGATGCTGTTCGACCGGCTGCAGCTGCGGCCGGGCGGCGGGACCGGCGAGACGCTGCTGGTGATCGGCGGCGCCGGCGGTGTGCCGTCGATGGCGCTGCAGCTCGCCCGCCAGCTCAGCGAGGTCCGGCTGGTCGCCACCGCGTCGCGGCCGGAGAGCGAGGCCTGGGTGCGGGCGCTGGGCGCCCAGCATGTCGTCGACCACACACGGCCGCTCGCGGCGCAGCTGGAGGCGATCGATGGGCTCCCACCCGTCAGCCGCATCTTCTCGACCCACACCGACACGGCGAGCTGGGCGGAGATGGCCAAGATCATCGCCCCACAAGGGCGCATCGGCCTGATCGACGACCCGGAGCCCCTGGACCTGCGGCTGATGAAGTTCAAGAGCGTGTCGATCCATTGGGAGGCGATGTTCACCCGGCCGATGTTCGGCACCGCCGACATGCAGCGCCAGCACGACATCCTGAACGAGGTGGCCGTGCTGGTCGACGCCGGCCAGGTGCGGGCGACCGCGGCCACCGACTACGGCTCGATCACCGCCGCCAACCTGCGCCGCGCGCATGCGGCGCTCGAGGGCGGCCACGTGGTCGGCAAGATCACGCTCACCGGCTTCTGAGGGGCAACGAGATGGACATCACAACGGCCAAGGCAGCCTCAGCACTGCTCGCACGCCACTGGCAGGACGGCACCGTGCTGGATGCCCTGCCGCCGGACCTGCGCCCGGCCACGCGCGCGGAAGGCTATCTGGTCCAGGCGCAGATCGAGGCGCTGAGCGACAAGCCGCTCTACGGCTGGAAGATCGCCGCCACCAGTGCCGCCGGGCAGCGCCATATCGGCATCGACGGGCCGATCGCCGGCCGGCTGCTCGCGGAGAACATGCACACCCACGGGGAGGCGATCCCGTTCGGCGCCAACCGGATGCGCGTCGCCGAGGCCGAGTTCGCCTTCCGCATGGGCCACGACCTGCCACCACGGGCGATGCCGTATGCCGAGGCGGAGGTACTGGCGGCCGTGGCGGACCTCTATCTCGCGATCGAGATACCGGATTCGCGCTACCAGGATTTCGTCACGGCCGGCGGCCCGCAACTGATCGCCGACAATGCCTGCGCGCATCGCTTCGTCATCGGCCCGCGGGCGCCGACCGCGTGGCGGCAGCTGGATCTGGCGGCGCACCGCGTCGTCGGGCGGGTCGGCGACGGGCCTGCCTTCGAGGGCAGCGGCGCCAACGTGCTGGGCGATCCGCGCGTGGCGCTGACCTGGCTCGCCAACGAGCTGTCGGCGCTGGGCATCACGCTGGCCGCCGGGCAGACGGTGATCACCGGGACCTGCGTGACGCCGATGGCGATAGCGCCCGGCGAGGTGGTCGAGGCCGATTTCGGGGAGCTCGGGCAGATGGGCTGCCGCTTCCTCGCGGCGTGAGAGGGCGGCGGACGGGCGGCACCGGCAACGTCGTCAAGGTCGCCAACCCGAAATGTCGGATCAGCTCCCGGCGGCAGGACTGCACCGGGGCACCCTGGCCGAAATGCTGGGAGGTCTGGACCGAGACCTGCACCAGCGGCAGCAGCATCACGACCTACTCCTGCACCGACGCCAATCCGCTCGCGCACACCTGCATCACCTGCAGCGGCTAGCGGCCGGCGCCCAGCCCGCGATCGTGTGGGCCGCGGGCCGGGCCCGCGTCGTCGGGCACGCCTGTCACGGCCGCGTCCCGCCAGCTGCCACGGCGCCGAGCGTGGTGGGAGGCATGGGTCGCTGCCGGGCCGGCTCCAGCTGGCCGGACCACGCGGATTACCGTCTTAGGTGAACCGCTGCGCCTCGATGGACAGCTTCGACACGGGAACGCCAAATCCCGACGAGAGAAAATGGAAGTCGATAGAGCGTGGCGCGTTCTTCTATTTGTAATCCACGCTCGGTGAAAAATAATTGACATCCGGCAGCGCTAGGATGATCATATCATCGTACCTATGATGACAATTCGGTCATCAGTGTACACTATTCGCTAGCATCAACATTGGGAGACACCTCCATGCGCCGGATTTCCTACGGCGTTGCAAGAGCAATCCTGCTTGCGATCCCCTGCGGACTAGCATTGATGGCAGTGATGTCCAGTCCAGCACGAGCCATCAGCGCGCCGGATGCACGCGCTTCCTGCGATCGACTTGGCACCTTGAACCCACTTCGCTCGGAAGGCGCCACGTCTTGTGTCCGCGTCGGCGTCGGTAATTACAACGTGACGTTCGGCGTGCCGTTCATCGGCCCCGGTATCGGGCGCTGTACTGTTACCGGGACCCTCGGCGTGGCCAGCGCCCTCTTCGACGCGGCGGCGCCGACGCCCGGCACGCTCTTCCTGTCGTTCGCCCCGGCACCGTTCCCGGGCGGGCCGCAGCGGACCGTGAAGGTCTACACGTTCAACTCCGCCGGCGCCCCCGCGGACAACGGCTTTCGCCTTCTCGTCAGTTGCTGAACGCGGGGCATGCGCCGCACCATGCGTAGGCTGAGCCAGATCCCTTGACCGGGAGATGGCTTCACGGCGGGGGGGCGTCGCCAACAAGAACAGACTTTCCGAAGACGAACGGAAGTCATGACCAACAAAGGCTGGGATGATCCCCGCATCCAGCCCCTCCCACGACAGTCTTCAACGTACGGCGCCCCCGTTGCGCCCCATGCCCGGCAGGCCGCACGGACGCGCCTTCGCCGGCCGGCGTCGGCTTCGGCCATCGACCGCATCGACCGCATCGACCGCATCGACCGGACGGGGGCGCAGGCGGAGGCCGGTGGCTGGCATGGATTGCGCCGAGACGACGTTACCGGTGCTTGAGAGCAAAGAAATGGCTGCTTTCCACGTCGATAGCGCCAGTGTCGTCGTTTGCCACCTGACCACGCACCTGACCGGAGCATCCAGCTTCCGGGTCGCCGTCGAGCCGACAGCAGCAAACGGCCTGCGGGCCCGGTCGGAGGTCATGGTCGAGAGGGTGGCGGGCGTGGCCCGGGTCCGGCTGCGCGAGGTGTGGGACAGCTTGACCGCGCCGCGATGACCGCCGTCGAGCGGGCGCTACTGTTGGTGCTTGGATTCGCATAATACGAGATGGTATCCGAAGAACGCAGATTCTACGGAGTTAAGGAACGTTAGGGTGACTCGGTACGGTTAACCGCTAGTTAACCGAAGCAGCAGTATAGAACCAGTGGCAAGCGAGTTGCCATCGGGATAAACAGCAGCACATTTCACAATAGATGCTATCGCTGCGCGCGATACCAGTTTATTATCGGTTCGAACAGTCCTCTATCTAACTTCATTCGGAATTTATCGCCAGATCGCGAAACAAAAAATAACCTCTCGTCATCGAACGTATGATGTATATGAGTACGAAAGCCATCCTCGATGCCCTCCATAAAGATCAGCGTGTTCCATCTTGGCAGAAAAGTTGGTTTGCGCCTAAATTTTTCAAGCAGTGGCGACACTGATTTAGCGTCATCAGCGCCAATGATCGAATATGTAGCAAATCTACTTCGAATTTCACCCGTCTCATGGAAATTGTTGCTTTTGTGATGTTCTAGGTGTTCTGTAGCTGTTATAAGGTAGCCATCAATATACTGCCTATAGACTATTATCCCTGTGAACCCTATCACTATATCTGAGTTCACCTTGCGATCTACCGACCAATAACTAAAAGATGCATCTGGCGCCGTCGTTAAACAATAAGTGCCGTCAGTTCTTCTCTCACGTACTACTAAGTCGAATGGACCACCAAATGCAAAATCTAAACCACTATAGCCAAAAAGCTCGTTAAAGTGCTGTAAACCAATTCCCCGAAGAATCGAAGCCAAGGACTTTAGATCTGGATGCTGATCAGCCTCCATAAGTAGGTGCCCGCTTTCTATTCCATCTAAATTCTCTTGCATTATATAACTTCCAGATCCAGCCATGAACACCGAATTTTTAAAATGACTGCCTTTCCATTGATTTGCCTGGAAGCCTAAATAATACGGTCGACTTCCATTAATGTCCTCATCTAATGCGAGAGCGACGAAGGACAAATTCTCACGATCTGCGTCAGACATTTCACCTAACATTTCACGACAATTTTCACTAAGTTGGTTTGGGTTTCCATCAAAGTCTGCCATCCTAGATTTCATCTTAGATATCAATGACATAGAAATATAGTATGTCCCAGACCAAGCAACTGCAAGTCTCTTGTTGATCAAATGTATCTTTTGAGTAAATCGAGATGGATAAATTTCACATGAGTCATTTAAAGATATAGCAGTAGAGACTATATTTCCGCTGATTGGCAGTCTTATGTTTCGTGGCTTCTTGGGTTTCTTTTCTGTAGTTAGCATAGTGTCCGCTAGTAGAAATCCAATTGGTCCACTTGCATACGCTGCGATGAAGGTCACCTATATTCTCCGCTTGCGATCTCAACACCAATGCAACCATTCCAAAGCATGTTACGGCTTGAGTGCGAACAGCAATACTCGTCAGTTGAGCTGTCGCCCGTCGGTCCTATGCCTCCTTGAGCAGCCGCGCCGCCACCGCCTCCAGCAGCACCTGCCGCGTGCGGCCGGCGATCTCGTCCAGTGACGGCGTGCGGGCGAGGTTCTGCTCGGCGAGCTTGCGGAGCTGGTCGAGGCTCGGCATGTGCGGCAGGTGGAGGTCGGCGAGGAAGGCCACCGCGTGCTCGCGGGCGATCTGGGCGCGGCTCTGGAAGTCCGGCCAAACGGCGGCGTGGGCCAGGGCCTCGCGGGCGTGGGCGGCCAGGCCCTCGGTCGGGAAGGTGGCGGCGAGCTGGCGGGCCACCTTGTCGATCACCTTGCGGCCGAGGCGCTGCTCGCCGCGGACCAGGCTCGGGGCCGGCTGGTTCAGGTCCCAGACGAGGCCGCACCAGGACAAGAGCTTGAGGCCGTAATAGGTCGGGTCGTACTGCCACCAGCGGAAGCCCTGCCGGGCCGAGGACTGGCAGGCATGGTGGTTGTTGTGCCAGCCCTCGCCCAGCGTGAAGATGGCGAGGTACCAGTTGTTGCGGGAATCGTCGCCGGTGACGTAGCGCCGGGTACCCAGGACGTGGGCCAGCGAGTTGATGCAGAAGGTGCCGTGCCAGAGCGCCACGGTGCTCCAGAAGAAGCCGACGAACAGGCCCGGCCAGCCGGCGATCAGCCAGGACAGGACGGCCAGCGCCACCGCCGCGACATAAGGGTGGCGGTCGAGCCAGACCAGCTCAGGGAATTTGACGAGGTCGGGAACCGCCCCATAGTCGGTGGCGTCGTGCCGGGCGGTGAAGATCCAGCCCACATGGGCGTAGAGGAAGCCGCGCCGGGCCGGCGAGTGCACGTCCAGCTCGGTGTCGGAGTGCAGATGGTGCCAGCGGTGCTTGGCGGCCCACCACAACACGCCGCGCTGCGCGGTGCTCTGCGCCAGCACGGCCAGCACGAACTGGCCGGCGCGGCTGGTCTTGAAGGCGCGGTGCGAGAAGTAGCGGTGGTAGCCGGCGCAGACGCCGAACATGCGCAGCACGTAGAGGGCCACCGCCAGGGCCACGGCCTCGACGGTGACGCCGCTCCAGATGGCGCCGAAACAGGCGAGATGGGCCGCCACGAACAGCAGCGTGGAGGGATAGACGACGTCGTCGTGTGCGTCGTCGGTGCCGCCCGTCGGGGGCACCGTCATCGGATCGTTGGACATCGGAGACATCGGCTTCCGCGCGGGTGGCTGGACCGGACGCTCGATCTCGCCGCCCGTGTTGCCGCGACCGGCCCCCTGGCAGCCGATCGACGGGTCGGAGGCACACAAACCTCCATGTCCATAGGTGGGCCCGGCACGGGCAAAGTTAAAGTCCGGTCATCCGCGGTAGCGATCCCAGACCTGGCTCTGGCAGAGAAACAGGATGCAGCCGTCGACCTCGAGCTGATCGGGCGACTTCAGCCGCAGCTTCGAGCGGTAGGTCTTGCCGCTCTCCGGGTCGTAGATGGTACCCCCGCTCCACCTGTCGTCGCCGTCCGGCGAGAAGCCCTGCAGCAGCGGCAGGCCCAGAATGGGTCGGGTCTGCAGCGCCGGGTCCTGATTGTTGACGTCCACGAGCGGGCCCGCCGGCACGTCCGGCGGGCGGTAGGACCAAGTGATCAGGCCGCAGAGCTGCTGGGGGTCCGCGGCGCAGGCGTCGATCCGCACCCGCCCCTTGCCGCCCTCGGTGGTCCATTCGCCGACGGGCGAGGCGTTGGCCGCGACGGGCAGCAGCAGGACGAGGGCGGCGACGACGGCCGGGCACCGCATCAGGGCAGCCGATCCAGCACGCGGATGATCCGATGCATGGCCTGCTCCAGCCGGTCGGTGGCGATGGCGAAGCACAGGCGGACATGGCTGCCGTTGCCGGGGCCGAACGTGTAGCCGGCGGCGATGCCGACCTTGGCCTCGGCCAGCACGCGCTTGGCGAAGGCCAGGCTGTCGTCGACGCCCTCGATCTCGGGGAAGGCGTAGAAGGCGCCCTCGGGCCGCAGCAGCCGGACGCGCGGGTGAGCG
>JAPJRA010000100.1:7626-9106 GCA_030824835.1 Geminicoccaceae bacterium
GTATTGTTGCACTCGGCCAGCACCTGCATCGGCTCGACCAGATATTGCGGGGCCACCATCCAGCCCAGCCGCCAGCCGGTCATGGCCCAGGCCTTGGAGAAGCCGTTGAGCACGAACAGGGGCTCGTCGGGCCCGGCGAGCTGCAGGAAGGAGGGTGCCGGGTCGGCACCGGAGAGGACGTTGCGGTGGTAGACCTCGTCTGCGATCAGCCCCAGCCCGTGCCGGCGACAGAGGTCGAGCAGGTCCTGCTGGCCCTCGCGCGTCATCACCCAGCCGGTGGGGTTGGACGGGCTGTTGACGTAGACGGCCTTGGTGCGCGGCGTGATCGCCCGGGCGACGTCGTCGAGATCGAGGTGCCAGCGGGCGCCATCCTCGCGCAGGCGCACCTCGACATGGGCGGCACCCACCATGGTGCAGACATTGCGCACGTTGGGCCAGTAGGGGCCGATCAGGATGACCTCGTCGCCACGGCCGGCCAGGCACTGCAGCGCGGTCACGACGGTCAGCATGGTGGCGCCGACGACATGGATCCGGTCGGGATGGAGGTCCATACCGTAGAGGCGGTCGTGGTAGCGCTTGAGCTCCTCGCGCAGCAGATGGGTGCCGCGGGAGTTGGCGTAGAAGGTGTGGCCCTCGTCGAGCGCGGTCTTCGCCGCCTCGCGGATGAACGGTGCCGTGACCAAGTCGCTCTCGCCGAACCAGAGCGGGATGACCTCCGGGTCGCCCCACGCCCCCATCGCGACCCGCGTGATGCCGCTCAGCTCGAGCGCGGCGATGTCTTCCCGAATTGGCCCCATGTTTTCCTCATGCATCTGGTCAGCATGAGGTAGCCGAGCGGCACCGGCCGGGCAATGAGAGTCGCCGGCCGATCAGGCCGGCTGGATCGCCGAGAGCAGCCAGCGGCCACCGCGCGGGCGGATGAAGGTCCAGAGCTCGGTCGCCTCGGTGGGCTGGTCCGGGTTGCCGTCGACGACTCGTCCGGTCGCCCGGTCGGTGGTCCAGTCGCGGTGGCCGAAGCGCATGGCGACGGTGGCGTAGTCTTGGCCCGCCTCGCGCCAGGATTCGGCGACGTCGCCCTGCAGCAGGCGGACCTCGGTCACATGGTTGACGACGCCGCGACGGGCATTCTCGGCCAGCTCCTCACTCAGCACGTCCACGACCTCCGGCGTTGCGAGACGGCGCAGCGCTGCCACATCCTCGGCCGTGTAGGCGGCCTGAACCTCGGTCAGGGTCCGCTCGAACTGGTCGAGGTCGGGCTGACCGATACCGATCTGGTCGCGGCCCCTAGCCGGGCCGGGCGCGGCGCCACCGCCGGCGGCGGAGTTGCCGACCGGCCGGGCGTCGCGGCGCAGCGGTGCGCCCGGACCAGCCGCAGCACCGGCAGCACCGGCAAATGCCGGCTGGTTGCGGCGCTGGAACCAGCGGAAGGCCAGGCGGACCACGATCACGACCAGTGCCACCTGCAGCAGCAGGCCGATGA
>JAPJRA010000101.1 GCA_030824835.1 Geminicoccaceae bacterium
GCCAGGGGTCGATGGCAGGCGACCGCTCGCTGGTGGCAGTGGTGCCGCTGCGCGGAAGCGGCTACTCGGGTCAGCTCGTCAGCCGGACCGTGTCATCGTCGCCCAACGCTTCGCCATAGCCGATCTCGATCAGCTTCAACCGCGTGGTCCCGGGATTGGTGAGCTGATGTGGCGTGCCGCGCGGAACGGTGATCGTCTGACCGGCGGTGAGCAGGATCTCCTCGTCGCCGTGGCGGACGAGGGCCCTGCCTTCGACGATGACCCAGGTCTCGTCGCGGCCCGGATGGACCTGGAATGTCAGCTGCCCGTTGCCGTCGACCACGACCTCCTTGACCTTGTAGCCGGCGCTGCCCGTGGTCCCGTTCTGGTCGTGCAGGACCGTGAACTGGCCCCATGGCCGCACCTCGCGGGCATGGATCCTGGTCTCGCGCCGCTCGCCCTTGGTCAGGGCATCGACGATGCCGCGCACGGCCTCGCTGTCCTCGCGATCGACCACCATGACCGCATCGGCCGTCTCGATGACGGCGAGCCCGTGCACCCCGGCCACGGCCACCAGCCGGTTCTCCGAGCGGATCAGGTTGTCGCGGGCACCGATCGCCACCGTGTCGCCCTGGCGCGCATTGCCCTGGTCGTCCTTGTCCATCAGCTCCCAGATCGCATGCCACGAGCCGACATCGGACCAGCGCGGGTCGGCCGGGACGACCGCGACGTGGCTCGATTGTTCCATCACCGCCTTGTCGATCGGCTGCGAGCGGATCTGCGCATAGGCCGCGGCATCGAGGCCCGCGCTTGCGGTGTTGGCCGGATCGGGGCAGGCGGCGCGGGTCGCGGTCAGGATGTCGGGTGCCCAGCGCTCCAGCTCCGCCAGCATCTGGCCCGCCTGGAACACGAACATGCCGCTATTCCAGAGATTGGTTCCGCTGGCGAGCAGGCTGGCCGCGATCGCCCGATTGGGCTTCTCGATGAAGCGCTCGACCCGATGCACCTCGGGCGTGCCCGGCAACGCTTCCGCGGGAGCGATCCAGCCGAAGCCGGTCTCGGGCCGTGACGGCGTGATCCCGAACGTGACCAGCCAGCCCTGCGTCGCCGCGGCGACGGCCGGGCGTAGAGCGCCGTAGAGGGCCGCCTGGTCCAGCATGAGATGGTCCGACGGGCAGACCCACAGCACGGCCTCGCGCCCGAACACCGCCGCGGCATGCAGCGATGCCAGCGCCACGGCGGCGGCCGTATTGCGCGCCGACGGCTCCAGTAGCAGATGATCCTGGAGGTGGGGTTCGAGCGCCTGGTACTGGCGCCGGATCAGGACCGCCTGGCCGGCGGCGGCCACGGTGATCACCTGTGCCGCGGCGGCCACGCCCAGGGCCCGCCGGGCCGTCGTCTGCAGGAGCGACTCCTCGCCGAACAGCTCCACCAGGTGCTTCGGGAATGCCGCACGGCTCACCGGCCACAGGCGGGTCCCGGAACCCCCGGCCAGGATGGTCGGCACCAGGGTGGCGTCGAATGTCTCGGTCATGCGCATCGAACCAACACGACAGGGTTGCCGGCCGTACCGGGGGCCGGATAAGTGCGCGCAAGTTGCCGTGTTGCGGTGCACACCGCAACCGCTCTTGCCCCGCCGGATACCCTCGGTACGAGCCCGCTTGACGCACCGGACGGCGCACGGCAACGCTTGCCCGCCGCATCGCAGGGAGGACGCATGCCAAACGCCCCGCACCGGATCAGGCATCCGGACCACGGCCCCTATGCAGCCGGCCTGGAGCGGAACGATGCCAATCATGCGCCGTTGACGCCGCTGTCGTTCCTGCTGCGGACGGCTGCCGTCTATCCCGACCGCTTGGCGGTGGTGCACGGCCACCTGCGCTACAGTTACCGGGATCTGCTCGAGCGCTCGCTGCGGCTGGCCTCGGCCCTGCAGCGGCGCGGCATCGGTCCGGGCGACACGGTGGCGGCGATGCTGCCCAACATCCCGGCGATGCTGGAAGCTCACCACGGCGTGCCGATGTGCGGCGCGGTGCTCAACTCCCTCAACACCCGGCTCGACGCCGGGGCCTTGGCCTTCATGCTGGAGCACGGCGAGGCCAAGGCGCTGATCACGGACACCGAATATGCGCCGCTGATGCGCGAGGCGGCGCACCGCGCGGGCAAGGAACTGCTGGTCGTCGACGTCGACGATCCGGAGGGCCCAGGCGGCGAGCGGATAGGCTCGATCGAGTACGAGGCCCTGCTGGCCGAGGGTGACCCGGGCTTCGCACCGATTTGGCCGGCCGACGAATGGCAGGCGGTGGCGCTCAACTACACCTCCGGCACGACCGGCAATCCGAAGGGGGTCGTCTACCATCACCGCGGCGCCCACCTGAACGCCGTCGGCAATATCCTGGTCTGGAGCATGCCGCAGTTTCCGGTCTATCTCTGGACGCTGCCGATGTTCCACTGCAACGGCTGGTGTTTCCCCTGGTCCATCGTGCTGCAGGCCGGAACCCAAGTCTGCCTGCGGCGTGTGGCGAGCGAGACCATCTTCGCGGCGCTGGCCGATCACGGGGTGACGCATCTCTGCGGGGCGCCCATCATCATGAGCATGCTGGTCGACGCCCCGGACTCCGCCCGGCGTCCGTTCGCGCAGAAAGTGCGCATGATGACCGCCGCCGCCGCACCGCCGGCGGCCGTGCTCGAGAAGATGGAGCGGCTCGGGGTGGAGGTCACCCATGTCTACGGCCTGACCGAGGTCTATGGCCCGGCCACGGTCTGCGCGGTGCAGGAGGAATGGGCCGACCTCGATGCCGAGGCGCGTTCGCGCAAGCTCGCCCGCCAGGGCGTGCCCTATCCGGTGCTCGAGGGGCTGGCGGTCATGGATCCGGAGACGATGGTGCCGGTGCCGCCCGATGGACGGACGATCGGCGAGATCATGATGCGCGGCCACGACGTGATGAAGGGCTATCTGAAGAACCCGACCGCCACCGAGGCTGCTTTCGCGGGTGGCTGGTTCCACACCGGCGACCTCGCCGTGATGCACCCCGACGGCTATGTAGAGATCAAGGACCGTTCCAAGGACATCATCATCTCCGGTGGCGAGAACATCAGCTCCATTGAGATCGAGGGTGCCCTCTTCCGTCATCCGGCCGTGCTGGATGCCGCCGTTGTCGCCAGGCCAGACGAGCGCTGGGGTGAGACCCCGTGCGCCTTCGTGACCCTGCGCGACGGGTGCACTGCCACGGCAGAGGAGCTGATCCTGCACTGCCGTCAGGAAATGGCCCACTACAAGGCGCCGCGCACCGTCGTGTTCGGCCCGCTGCCCAAGACCTCGACCGGAAAGATCCAGAAGTTCGAGCTGCGCGAACGCGCTAAGAGACTCTGACCAACGAAGATACAGGGAGGCAGGACAGCATGGCCAAGGTTCTTCTGGTCACCGGTGGCTCGCGGGGCATCGGTGCCGCGATCTGCCGTCTTGGTGGCCGCGACGGCTACGATGTCGCCGTCAACTACGCCGGCCGGGCCGACGCTGCCGAGGCGGTCGCCGCCGACGTCCGCGCGGCCGGTCAGCGTGCGATCACCGTGAAGGCCAACATCAACGACGAGCATGCGGTGGCGTCCATGTTCGAGCGTTGTGCCGCCGAGCTCGGGCCGGTGGATGCGTTCGTGAGCAATGCCGGCATCATCCACAAGACCGCACCTCTGGCCGACATTCCCGTGGCCGAGATCCGTCAAGTCGTCGACGTCGACCTGACGGCGCATCTGATCTGCTGTCGCGAGGCCGTACGGCGGATGTCGACCAAACGCGGCGGCAAGGGTGGTGCCATCGTGCTGATGTCGTCCATGGCCTCCGAGCTCTATGGCGCTGGCGGTTTCATTCCCTACGGTGCTGCCAAGGGTGGCATCGACGTGCTGACCATGGGGCTCGGCAAGGAGGTCGCCGCCGAAGGCATCCGCGTCACCGGCCTGCGCCCCGGGCTGATCGACACGGACATCCAGAGCGATACCGGGGTCGAGAACCGCATCGCCCGCTTCGGGCCCACGGTGCCGATCGGGCGTGGCGGCACCGCCGAGGAGGTGGCCGAGGCGGCGCTCTGGCTGCTTTCCGACAAGGCGTCCTACGTCACGGCAACCTTGTTCAATGTTTCGGGCGGCCGTTGAGCCGTGAAGGATGAATGGCGATGGACGAGCATCTCAGCGTAGCAGCTACCTTGCCCAAGGATGACGGCGCGGCCGTTCTGGTGGGCCGGATCTGGCTGCCGGGCGAGCCGGCAGGTCCGGCGGTGGTGGCGATCCGTGATGGTCAAGTGTTCGATCTGACTCACCTCGTGCCCACCATGAGCGAGCTGTGCAACGCTCCGGACCCGCTGGCCCTGGCCCGCTCGTCGGAGGCACGTCAGCTCGGCGAGCTGGCCCCAATCCTGGCGAACAGCCGCTGGGACCGGCGGGATCCCTCCACGCCGTGGCTGCTCGCACCGGTCGACCTGCAGGCGCTCAAGGCTGCCGGGGTCACCTTCGCCAAGAGCATGCTGGAACGCGTGGTCGAGGAGCAGACCAAGGGCGATCCGAGTCGGGCGCCGGCCATTCGCGAGCGGATCGAGAGCATCGTCGGTGCGGATCTCCGGGCCGTACGGCCAGGCTCGGACGCGGCGATACGCCTCAAGGAGCACCTCGTCGCGCAGGGCGCCTGGTCGCAATATCTGGAGGTCGGCATCGGCGCCGACGCCGAGATCTTCACCAAGTCGCAGCCGATGTCGGCGGTCGGGCACGGGGCCGAGGTCGGCATCCTGCCGGCGTCGCATTGGAACAACCCGGAGCCCGAGCTGGTCCTGGTGGTCAGCGCTGCCGGGCGGATCGTCGGCGCCACGCTCGGCAACGACGTCAATCTACGGGACATTGAAGGCCGCAGCGCCCTGCTGCTAGGCAAGGCAAAGGACAATAATGCCTCGTGCAGCCTTGGCCCGTTCATTCGGCTGGCCGACACCACCTTCGGCCTCGAGGCCATGCGCATGGCCGAGGTCGAGCTGCAGGTCGTGGGCGATGACGGCTTCCGCCTGGAAGCGGTCAGCTCGATGAGCGAGATCAGCCGCGATATCGAGGATCTGGCAAGGCAAGCGATCGGCACCCATCACGCCTATCCCGACGGTCTGGTCCTGTTCTGCGGGACGATGTTCGCACCCGTAGTCGACCGCGACGCGCCTGGACTCGGTTTCACGCACCATCCCGGCGACATCGTCACGATCAGCTCGCCGGCATTGGGAGCCCTGGCCAACCGCGTCAACCATTGCACGCAGATCGAGCCCTGGAACTTCGGTGCCGGCGCACTGATGCGTAACCTCAGTAAAAGAGGCCTGCTCTAGCCGTCTATAGTCCAGAACGAGAAACGGGGCCAATCTGGCCCCGTTGCAGCTGAGCTATGCCACTCCGGCAACCAAACCCTTCAGGTCCGGCGTGTGGCGGAGGCGTTCGATCTCTTCCTTAAGTCGCAGTTTTTCTTTCTTCATACGCACGAGGGACACTTGGTCCGGCATTGGCCTGTGCAGCTCTTCGTCGATGAGATGTTCGAGATGAGCGTGTTTGTTGCGCAGGCTGTCGACGTGCTCCTGAACGGACATTGTTTGGGAACCCTCCCGAGGTCATCCGACAGACATTAACAACGTAGTGACAACTGCGGGGCATTTCCACCACAAATAGGCTGCTGGCCCGTGACAAGTAGGCCAAGGCGCCCTCGCTCACGGAGCGGCCGCGGGAGGCCCGAACGCCAATTCCAGCAGCAGAGCGGCTTCCGTCGTGCTTATGATCCTGCCCAGCCCGAGTGCACGAAGGTCGTCGCGTGCCGTGGCGACGTCGGGCTTGCCGGGATGGATGCTGCCTACGGCACCCTCCAGCAGCAGCTGCTCGGCCTGCTCCAGCGCCAGCTCGAGTTCCGCCAGCCGACCGCGCCAGAGGTCGATCGCTTCCGGCCACGGCAGGTGGGGGGATGCTCGGCGCTGCTTCAGCCGACGGCGGACCCGCCTCAACGGGGTGACCAACGGGCGCTGCCAATGCGCGCCCAGACGGGCAAGGTGACGGCCTGTGGCCGGCTCGAGGCGGTGGCCCATCGTGCCGAGCCAGATCGCCAACAGCAGCAGGTTCACGTCGACGCGGTGACGATCCTGTAAAGCGAGGCAGGCCGACGCCACGCCGGGCCGCTGATAGAAGTCCAGCGAGAACCGCCAGAATGCGGAAAATGGCAGCGTAACGATCGCGTCAGGGTTCGAGCTGGTAATGCGCCGCTCCCAGCAGTCCGGTGTCGCCCCGCAGCACGAGCCATACCGGAATGGGCTCGAGGAATGTCCGCATGCGGCCCTTGTCGGTGAAGCGCCGGCGGAAGGCCACCCGATCGAACAAAGCGCCGAGCCGCCCGCATACGCCGCCGGCGAGGTAGACCCCGCCGCGAGCACCGAGGGTCAGCGCAAGGTCGCCCGCCGCCGAGCCGAGCAGCGTGCTGAACATGACCGTCGCTTCGCGGCATGCGGCGCAATCGTTATTGCGCGCGCTCTGCGTCACCTCTTCCGGCGACCCCGCGGCACAGGCCCGCCCATCCACTGCCGCCAGGGCCTGGGCCAAATTGAGCAGGCCCTGCCCGGAGAGAAGGCGCTCGTTGGAGACGTGGCCGAATCGGGCGCGCAGGGTCTCCAGCACCCGTGCCTCACGCTCGTTGCCAGGGGCGAACGAGACATGGCCGCCTTCCGTCGGCAGCGCCGTCCAGCCGACCTTGCCGGGGATCAGGGCTGAGACGCCGAGACCGGTACCCGCGCCGAGGACGCCCACCGCGCGACCCGGTGCCGCAGCACCTCCACCGATCTGCTCCAGCTCGGCGGCGGCCAGATGCGGCATGGCCAGCGCCTGAGCGGCGAAATCGTTGATGACCGCCAGGTGGCGAAGGCCCAGCCGGCCTTTCAGGGCCGAGATCGAGAACGTCCACGGGCTGTTGGTGAAGCCGATCACCTCCGTCTCGACCGGGGTCGCCACGGCGATCACCGCGTCCTCAACCCGACGGCCGCCGAGATAGGACTCGATGGCCGTGGCGGGGTCGGGGAAGTCGGCTACCAGCAAATGTCGCTCGTCGGTCGGCGGCGAGCTATCCTCGACAATGGCGAAGCGGGCATTGGTCCCGCCGATATCGGCGATCAGCCGGCTCATCGTGGCCCCTTCTGCTGGCGCGCAAGCCTGTCCCTGGCCGCCATATCAGGCGGACGACCCACGGGATGCAAGGCGCATCCGCAACCATCCGCGCCTTATGTCACGGCGTTGCGCTAAGTGGCCTCCTGCCGGCGCGCTGTGCTATAGCCTCCATGCTCAGCTGGTGGTGACGTGCCGAAATGGATGAATTACCGGTCAAGACCGAAATCGACACCCGGCTGGAGACGCTCCGGGCGGCGCATCGCGCGCTGGACTACCGGATCACCCAGCTGGCGGCCGGTGGGACCCGTGACGAGGTCGAGCTGCAGCGGCTGAAAAAGCAGAAGCTGGCGCTCAAGGACCGGATCCTGCACCTCGAGAGCGACCGGATTCCCGACATCATCGCCTGATCGCGTCACGCATCAAGCCAGCGGGTGAGGCGGGTCACATGCCCCATCTTGCGGCCCGGGCGCGCTTCGCGCTTGCCGTAGAGGTGGAGACGAGCACCGGGCTCGGCCACCAGCTCGGGCCACTGCTCGACGTCGCTGCCGATCAGATTGTGCATCGTCGCGTTCGCGAACCGAGCCGGGTCGCCGAGCGGCAGGGCGCAGACAGCCCGCACCTGCTGCTCGAACTGACTGACGGCGCAGGCATCGATGGTCCAATGGCCCGAATTGTGCGGCCGCGGGGCCAGCTCGTTGACGAGCAGCCGACCATCGCGGGTCAGGAACATCTCGACCGCGAGCAATCCCTCCAGCCGCAGCTCGCGGGCGATCCGCTCGGCCATGGCCACGGCCTCGGCGGCCAGCTCTGCCGGGATGACTGCCGGGGCCAGCGTCACGTCCAGGATGTGGTGGCGATGCCGGTTCTCCACGGGCACGTAGCTGGCCTGCGCACCTTGCGGGTTGCGGGCCGTCACCACCGACAGCTCGAGCGCGAACTCGACCCAGGCCTCGTAGATCAGGACCGGCTGGCCCAGCTGCGCGAAGGCTGCGTGGGAATCCGTTGTGGTGTCGACGCGCAACTGCCCTTTGCCGTCATAGCCCAGACGCACCGTCTTGAGCACACCGTGGCCGAGCCGATCACGGGCGAGGTCGATATCGGCTGCGCTCTCGATTCCGGCAAAGGCGGTAACCGGAATGCCCAGCGCCTGCACGAACGCCTTCTCCGCCAGGCGGTCCTGTGTCACCCGCAACACGTCGGCGCTGGGCCGGACTGGCCGGAAGCCGGCAAGGAACTCCGCCGTCGCGACCGGCACGTTCTCGAACTCGAAGGTCACCACGTCGACGCTGGCGGCGAAAGCGGCGAGGGCGGCTTCGTCGCCGTACTCGGCGCGAGTATAGGCGGCCGCCACCTCGCCCGCCGGGCTGTCCTCGTCCGGGGCCAGAACGTGGCAGCGGTAGCCCACGCGAGCAGCGGCCATGGCCGCCATGCGGCCGAGCTGGCCGCCCCCCAGGATGCCGATCGTGGCGCCGGGCGGGATCGGGCTCATGGCGGCACTCCATCGTCCGGCGTCGCCGCGACGGCGTCAGTCTGCTGCTGCCGCCACGCGTCGAGAACGGTGCCGAGGGCAGGGTCGGCGAGGGCCAGAATGGCGGCCGCCAGCAAGGCCGCGTTTTTCGCCCCGGCGCGGCCGATGGCCAGCGTCCCGACCGGCACGCCGGCTGGCATCTGGACGATCGAGTAGAGACTGTCGACGCCCTTGAGGGCGGCGCTCTCGACCGGCACGCCGAGCACCGGCAGGGTGGTCATCGAGGCGATCATGCCGGGCAGGTGGGCGGCGCCACCGGCACCCGCGATCACCACCTTGAATCCGGCGCTCCTGGCTCCCTTCGCGAAGGCTACCAAGCGGTCCGGTGTCCGATGCGCCGAGACGATGCGCGCTTCGTAGGCCACACCCAGCTCGTCGAGCAGCTCCGCAGCATGGCGCATCGTCGCCCAGTCCGACTGGCTGCCCATGACGATGGCTACC
>JAPJRA010000102.1 GCA_030824835.1 Geminicoccaceae bacterium
GAGCGCATGTCCAAGGCCGCTGAACGACGCCAAGGAGATGATGCGGGCGATCAGCGGGGCGCCCCACAAGGTGAACTCACGGACTTTCAGCTCCCCACTGCCATTGAGGCCACTGGAAGCCTGATTGACGTCGGCCGACAATTGGAACCTACCGCCCCGGATGCCATTATCCGAGGTTCCGATCCCTCGAATCAACCAACCCGCGTCGCTACCGAGCAAGGTCACGACGGTGCGCTGGGCTGGCGTTGCGGCATCCAGGCTGATCTGACTGTCCTCGATGTTGGCGCGCAATCGTGCCGCGGCCCAGATCCCCCGGCGACGTTCCACCGAGCCGTCGAGGTTTGAGATCGGCGCATCGCCGATCCGGAGCTGTCGGGCGGTCACGTCGACCCGAAAGTCGGGGAGCGCTGGTGTGTCGCCACCAGCACTGCCGCCGCCATGTAGCACCGGCCGCAGGTCCAGACGGCCGATATCAATGCGTCCGCGCCAACGGGTTCCATCCAGGGTCAGTTTGGCCGTGAGATCGCCCAGCGGGCCGATGAGGCGCCGGAGCTCGACGCGTTGCGGGCGCGGTGGATCCAGTTGCAGGTCGGCGTCACCTTCCACCTGCCATCCAGCTGCATCGACCTGTGCCTTCTGAATCGACAAGCTCTGCGCATCCGCCTGCACCAACCTTGCCGTCAGGCGACCCGGCTCGCCTCGACGTTTCATCAGCACGACGGGCTCCAAGCCGAATGTGGCCTGCTGTAGATCGAGGTCGACATCGATGGTACGCAGCGGGCTGCGCGCCTCCACGAGCCTGACATCGAATCCGACCGAACCGTCGATCTCGGTTGGCCATGTCACCGCCAGCGACTTCGCACCCGCAGCGTCGATGCTCCCGACGGCCTTGACCGTGCGCGTGACACCTCGCACGGGGGGCGTATTCTCGCGGACCTCGACCGTCGCCGGCACGCCGTTGACCCGCACGTCACCCTGGGCGCTGATTCCCGTAGGCTCGGCTACCAGCGTTACCGAACCAGCCATCAGATCGTAACCCGGGGCGACCTGACGGATGTTCGTGTCGCGCAGCTGCGTGGTCGCCTTGTACCGGATCTTCTCTGGAGGAATCTCGTCGAGCAGGGGCAGGCCGATCTCAAGCTTGGTTGTCTGTTGCCCGGTGGCATTGGCCGCGGACAGACCCGTGCTCTTGCCCAAGGCCACCGGCTCGTTATCGAGCAAGGTCATGGCGTCGGGCAGCGTGGACTTGAGGTCTGCCTTAAGGTGTATCTGGACCGGAGGGTCGACGAACAAATTGGACAGGACAACGTCGCCATTCGCCAGGCTCACCCCACCCGTCTGACCAGTGTCGACCTTGAACTGGAGACTGTTACCGGCAAGGCTGCCTGCGCCTTCGAGGCCGGTCGCGGGTGGCATCGTATCGATGTAGCGCAGCTGCATGCCGTTGAAGCTGAACTGCCCGCCGATCTTAGGCTGGTTCGGACGATCACCGTGGCTGGAAAGCTGGAACGTCGCAGCTGACACCTTCCCCACAGGAACATTGGCGACGACCCAGTCGCGCGCATCCCCGCCAAGGCTCTTTGGCCAAAGTTGGAGAATTTCCGCCACGTCGAGGTCGCCGGCTTTAAGCGTCAGATCGGCATCGACCCCATGCTCGGCCAGCCCAAGAGTACCAGCCAAGTTCAACGAATATCCTGGGGCGGCGAGCTCGCAGCGCTCAATCTCGCCCGTCAACCAACCCGCTGCAAGTTGCCCGCGGAACGAGCCACCGGTAATGGGAATGGGCGCCAGACCCAAGGATGCTACCCCTATTTCCCCGGCTCCCGCCGACAGATCGACGGTAGCGATTCCCCGTTCGCCGGTGGAGGGATTGAAGGTAAAGCCGACCGTGCCTGAGATCGGAACGGCAATCCCAGCTAGCGGCAGATCGGGCGCGAAGGCGGCGAAATCACTAGCCTGAAGCCGCTGGAACTCGATTGTCACCCGCTCCAGCGGGCTAGGCGTGGCCGGTTCCGTAGACGCTTCGACATGTCCCTCACCCAGCCTGCCGCTCAGCGAGGCCGTCCAGATGCCTTGCTTTTGCTCAAGCTCGAAAACCGGATCGTTGGCGCTTGCGCGATCCCCTGACACAGCGTCGACAAATTCCAAGGACGGTGCTGTCACTTGAACCAACCGCAAGTGGCTCACCCGAGGATCCGCGCTTTCGCTAGCGCCGCCCATCAACTTGTCCAGACCCTCGTCACCACCCTCCTCGCCGAACACCACGTCCGCCAGCTGGCCTCCGAAGCTCAGGACGAGCTTGCCATCAGCGTTCCTGGTCAGCTCGATGCCAGGCAGTTCCAGCTGAGCCGCCACCAGTTCGAGCCGTCCGAGCAGTAGCGGGCGGACGGCCACCTGCCCGCGTAGGAGTGGCGCGCTAGCCACGAACGTGCCCGTCTCGGAACGCGCTTCAACGTCACGAATTTCCAGCGCTATCGTTCCCTTGTCACGGAACCAGACCAAGCTGGGATTGGTGAAGGAGACCCGATAGGGAGCGCCGCGATCGACCAGGGTTTGCAGCAGCGGCTGCAGCGGCGTTAGCGACAGCGGGCCTTGGCTCAGGCGCCACAGCAGGCCACCAAGGACGACTACCAGCGCTAGGCTTACAACGAAGAGCCATTTGAGTAGACGGCGCATGCGCGAGACGATCCCAATTTCCCTCTGCGGCAAGGGCAGCGGGCTGCTTCAACATCCTCGACTGACGCGCCGTCGGCAAGCGCCGGCACTGGCAATGATGCTTGACCCGGCCAGCCGCATTCAACGATCCTCGCCCCCTTGCTCTCCGGCGGAAGGCGATGTTGTTGAACGGCACCATACTCGCACCGCCCCGTGTCCCCGATGCGTCTTCGGCCGAGCACGGACTGAAGCGGTGGCTGCACACGGGCGAAACAGCGGCAGATCCGGCGCTTGCCGCATTCGTGCGGCACACGGCCCGCGACGATGCGATCCGGCCACTGCTGGAGGGCATTCTTGCCGGCAGCCCCTTCCTTACCGATTGCCTCACTGCCGAGCCAGGCGTGTTGCGGCTCCTGCTGGAGCAGGGAGCCAGTGTCGCCTATGGGACCTTGCTGGCAGAACTGGGCGAGATTCCGACGGGCGAACGCACCCGCCTGATGGCGGGCCTCCGGCGGGCGCGACGGCGTCAGTCCCTGCTGATTGCTCTTTGCGACCTGCAAGGCACGTGGTCGGTCGAGAAGGTGACGGCGGCCCTTACCACGTTGGCCGATCGTGCGGTCGAGCTTGCCTTGCGTCACCTGCTGGGCGAGGCCATCAAACGCGGTGAGTTGCGACCCGACGACCAGAGACCGATCGAGCAGAGCGGACTGTTCGTGCTGGGCATGGGCAAGCACGGCGCCGCCGAACTCAACTTCTCCAGCGACATCGACCTGATCATCCTGTTCGACGAGGAGCGGCTACCTTATTGCGGCAGCGAGGGGCCAATGGCCTGCTGCACGCGCCTGGCCCGTGGGCTCGTCTATCTGCTGGAGACAAAGACCAAGGATGGCGCGGTTTTTCGCACCGACCTACGCCTGCGCCCGCACCCGCCGGGACATCCGTTGGCGCTGTCGACCGATGCCGCCGAACTCTATTACGAGCGCCATGGTCAGAATTGGGAGCGCGCAGCGCTGATCAAGGCGCGCGTGGTTGGAGGCGATATCACTGCAGGGTCGCGGTTCCTGAAGGCCTTGACCCCATTCATCTGGCGCAAGCACCTCGACTACGCGGCTATTCGCGACATCCATTCGATCAAGCGGCAGATCAACGCCTATCGCGGCTTCGGCAACGTGCGCGTGCTGGGTCATGATCTCAAGGTCGGCCGAGGTGGCATTCGCGAGATCGAGTTCTTTGCCCAGACCCAGCAGCTGATCCTGGGCGGACGGGTACCGGAATTGCGCCTGCGGCAGACCTGCGCCGCCCTGGCAACGCTGGCAGATCGGCGCTGGGTCGACCAGAAGACCGCGTCCGAACTCACCGCGGCCTATAGGTTGCTCCGCTCCCTGGAGCACAGATTGCAGATGGTGGCGGACCGCCAGACCCAGACACTTCCCGAGATCGAACCCGATTTCCGGAAGTTTGCGGCGTTCGCCGGCTTCGAGGATCCGATCCAGCTCGAGCAACTGGTCCATCGGACCCTGCTGACGGTTGAGCGCCACTATGCGGCGCTGTTCGAACTCGAACCCGACCTCGGTGCCGGCGGGAGCCTGGTGTTTACCGGCACGGCGGACGATCCTGCGACGCTAAAGACACTTTCGTCCATGGGATTCAAAGATCCTTCGGCGATCTCCGGCCGAATCCGCGCCTGGCATCACGGCCACGTCCGCGCCACTCGCAGCACCCGGTCGCGCGAGCTGCTGACCGAGCTCCTGCCGGTCCTGCTGGACGCCTTGGCGGAGCAGCCGGACCGCGACGGCGCCTTCTGGCTATTCGACGAGTTCGTGCGCGGCCTGCCGGCCGGGGTGCAGCTGTTCTCGTTGTTTCGGGCGAACCCCAGACTGCTCAAGCTGCTGGCGGATCTTATGGGAACCGCTCCGCGCTTGGCACGGCAACTGAGCGGTCACGTCGATCTTTTCGATGCGATGCTGACGCCCGATTTCTTTGAGTGCCTGCCGGACCGGGCAGCACTCGAGGCCGAGCTTGCCTCCCGTCAGGTCGATGCCCGGGATCTCCAGGACCGGCTGGACGTATGTCGTCGTTGGGCGCACGGGCGTCAGTTCCAGGCCGGCCTGCAGGTCCTGCTGGGGATCGTCGATGCAGGGGCCGCAGCGGCCATGCTCGCGGCGATAGCCGAGGTCGTCATCGACAGCCTGCTGCCGGCCGCCGCGGAATGGCTCGTTGCCCAGCACGGCCGGATGTCAGGCGGAGCCTTCGTCGTGCTGGCACTTGGCAAGCTGGGTGCCAACGAGCTGACCGTCAGCTCCGATCTGGATCTCGTCTTCATTTATGACGCGGCCAAGAATGCCCACTCCGCCGGTTCGCGCCCGCTAGCTGCAGCTACCTATTATGCTAGGTTAGGACAGCGTCTGGTCAGCGCGCTCGCGGCTAAGACCGCGGAAGGGCAACTCTACGAGATCGACATGCGCCTGCGCCCATCAGGCAATGTCGGCCCGGTGGCGACCACGTTGGACAACTTCACACGCTACCACGCCGAAACGGCACAGACTTGGGAACAGCAGGCGCTCAGCAAAGCCCGAGTCGTCGCCGGCGATCCGAACTTGGCGCGTCGGGTCGAGGATGCGATCTGGACCAATATTGCCCGGCCTCGCCAGCCCGGGCCTTTGGCCCAAGCTGTCCGCGCCATGCGTGAGCGCATCTACCGGGAGCATGGCAGCACGGACCCCTGGCATCTCAAGCATGCCAGGGGTGCTATGGTGGAGATTGAATTCACCGTGCAGTTCGTCAAGCTGCTGCATGCTCATTGCCATGCCGGACTGCGCACCACCGCGATGCGCGACCTGTTCCTTGTGATGCGCGACGACGCCCTGCTGCCGACCGACCAGGTCGAGGAACTCGCCCGTGCCTATGCGTTGCATCAGGCTCTGCAGGCGGTACTCCGTTTGTCGCTAAGTGACCGCTTCGACCCCAAGGGCGCGCCCGCACGTCTGCTTGAGGCGTTGGTGAGGGCGGCAGCCGTGGCGCTTGACGGCGAGCCGACGGCGGCTGATTTCGCTGCCCTGCAGCGGCTTCTCATTGAAAGCCAGCGGGCGGTTAGCCAGATCTTCGATCAACTCTGCCCTCCCGCCGTGCCAGTGAGCTGACGGTGAGCCAAATTCAGCAACAAGGGGAACATGCTATGAGCGGTCCTAGTGAGGGCGACCCGGCACCCGAGTTCGAGCTGCCGACCGATGGCGGCGGCCGCATCAGTTCGGCCGACCTCGGCGGCAAGCCCTATGTGATCTATTTCTATCCGAAGGACGACACGCCGGGCTGCACCAAGGAGGCGATCGGCTTTTCCTGCGTCTACGATCAGTTCAAGGCCGCGGGCGTTGAGGTCATCGGCGTCTCCAAGGACAGCGTCGCCAGCCACGACAATTTCAAGCGCAAGCACGAGCTGGCGTTTCCACTCGCTTCCGACCAATCCGGTGATGTCGTGGCGGCATTCGGCACCTGGATCGAGAAAAGCATGTACGGCAAGAAGTACATGGGGATCGACCGCGCGACGTTTCTTGTCGGTGCCGACGGTAAGGTCATGAGGGCATGGCGCGGCGTGAAGGTCCCAGGCCACGTCGAGGAAGTGCTACAGGCCGCTCGCGCGGCGTCGAGTTGAGGCGCTGCAGGTGAGTCCCCGAACGTTGGCGCTTTCCGATCGGATCAGCGCCTACCTGCTGGAGAACGGCCTGCGCGAAGTGCCGGCGCAGCGGGAACTGCGTCATGTCACGGACTCGCTCGCCGACGGCGGCATGCGCAGCTCCGCCGAGCAGGCGCAGCTGCTGGCGTTGCTGGTCGAGCTGATGGGCGGACGCCTGATCCTCGAGATCGGCTGCTTCACGGGCTATGGCACGCTGGCCATGGCGCTGGCCCTGGCGTCCGACGGCCGCATCGTCACGCTCGATGTCAACGCCCACTGGGCCGACATTGGTCGCAGGTACTGGCGGGCAGCCGGCGTGGAGGACCGCATCGAGCTGCGCCTGGGTCTCGCTTTGGAAAGCCTCGACGACCTGCTGACGCAAGGCGCTGGCGGCAGCTTCGATCTCGCCTATGTCGACGCCGACAAGAAGGGCTACGACGCCTACTACGAACGAGCCCTGGCGCTGGTGCGACCGGGCGGCCTCGTCGCGCTCGACAATGTGCTATGGCAAGGCGAAGTCGCCAATCCGGATAATCGCGACCACCAGACGGTGGCCCTGCGTGCGCTCAATGCCAAGATCCACCAGGACCCACGGGTCACGCCGGTGCTGCTGCCGATCGGCGATGGCTTGACGCTGGCACGCCGGCGCTGAAGACACCGGCCTTCGCGTTGATCAGTTGACGGACTTGCGCTCGTCACTGACGAGCTGGGCCAAGCGTCCGAGATCGACCGCACCCGGGATCAGGGTCTTGCCGACAACGAAGCTGGGCGTCCCGTTGATGCCCAGCTTCTCGGCCAGTGCCAGATTGGCGTCGATGCGCTCCTGGACCCAGGGCTGATCCATTTCGGCGGCGATCTGATCGCGATCGTAGCCTTGCTCCACCGCCACGGACAAGATCGCGTCGCGGCTCAGGTCCTTGCTCTTCATGAGGGCAAGATGAAAGTCGAAGTACTTCTTCGGGTCCAGCTTTGAGGCGGCCAACGCCGCCTTCGCAGCCGTCACCGAATCGGGACCCAGCACCGGCAGATCCTTGAACACGAAACGAAGCTCCGGATCCGCACCGATCATCGCCTGCAATCCGGGAACCATGCTGCGGCAATAGCCGCAATGATAATCGAAAAATTCGACTAGAGTGACATCGCCTTCGGCGTTGCCGGCGATCGGGTCAGCGGCATGCCGGAAGATCTCATCGCTGTGCTGGGCGATCATCGCCTGCTGCCGCGTCGCCTCCTCGGCCTGCTGCCGCTTTTGCAGTTCCTGGATCGCCTGATAGATGACCTCCGGTTCGCGCATCAGATAGTCATGGACGATCTTCTCGATCTCGCTCACCGGCAGCTTCTCGGGACCGGCCGAACTCGGCTCCGTCGCAGAAGCCGCGAAGGCGAGCAGGACCAGCGAGCCGGCCACAGCAAGGACGGCGGCAAACCGATAATTCGACATCACGGCACGGCTCCGGCGAAGGTATCAATACGAGTTCGAGGTAGGCCATATCGACCGGGCGTGCGAATCACAAGCGCTCAAGGGCGCCGCCGCTGCGGCATCTCCATGTCACTAACCGCCCGGGAAACGTCTTGCAACTGCAGCCAAGCGGCGTCGTTCGGCTGGACGATCTGCTCCGCACGGCGGAGATAGAACTCGGCATCCGTGCGATTGTTGACTAGCACCGCCTGCTCCGCCAGCGCCAGCGCGGACAGACCTTCGTGACCGCGACGCCCCTCGACAATGCCCAGGGAGCGCCAAGCGCTGGCATTGGTGGGCTCGATTCGCACCGTCTCCTGAAGTAGTGCGGCCGCCTCGTCCAGGTCCGTATCCTGCCCGCCCTCCATAAGCGCCCGAGCCAACCCATACCGGATCAGCGGCGAGTCCGGTCGATGCCGCAATGCCTCTCGATAGGGAGGGATCGACTGCGCAATCCGTCCGTTTTCGAACAGTATCTGCCCCTTGAGCTCGGCGAAATAGGGGTCCTTCGGATACATGGCTATCAGGTCGTCGAGCAATCCCAGGGATTTGTCTAGATCGGGAATGCGATAATACGCGATGGCTCGGGCGTAGCGATCCGGGACGCTATCGCTTGGCCGGCGCCTTAGGACATCTTGCGGATCGGACAGAAATCCGTCGAGCTTGGCCACACTTCGATCATAGGCGGCGACGAGCGACGGGTCGGGACGAGCATCTCGATAGGGCGAGATGGCAACCTGACGCTGCAGAAACTCGATCCGGTCGCTGGTCAGCGGATGGGTGCGCAGAAATTCGTTACCCTCGGCACTGATCCGCAGATTCTGTGTTTCCAGCACATGGAAGAAATCCAGCAATCCTTGCGGTGACATCTTGAGCGCGCCGAGATAGGTGACCGCCGCCTGGTCCGCCGCTTCTTCCTGTCCCCGGCTGAACTTGAGCAGCCCACGCTGGGCGACAGTGGCCCCCCCGGCCATCACTGCCATGCCCAATGCTGGCGCGCCGGCTACTGCCGCTGCCGCACCCAGCAGTGCCCCGGCGATGCTGCTGATGCCAGCCTCCTGCTGGGCCTGGGAGGACCGACTGAGATGCCCACCTGCAATATGTCCTGTCTCATGAGCGATGACGCCGGCCAACTCGTCGGGGTCCGGTGCGTGGATGATCAGCCCCGTGTTTAGGAACAGGTTCTGACCCCCTGCTACGAAGGCGTTGAGCTTACTGTCGCGCAGGACATAGACGTCGATAGATTCGGGGTCGAGGC
>JAPJRA010000103.1 GCA_030824835.1 Geminicoccaceae bacterium
AGCCCGAAGCCTCAGAACAGAAAGTAGCGTTGTGCCATGGGTAGCACGGAAGCGGGCTCGCAGGTGAGCAGCTCACCGTCAGCGCGGACCTCGTAGGTCTCGGGGTCGATCTCCATGACCGGCGTGGCGCCGTTGTGGATCATCGCGGCCTTGCCGATGCCGCCGCGGGTGTTGCGCACGGCGCAGAGGTCGCGCTGCAGGCCGAGGCGGTGGTGGATGCCGTCCTCCACCGCGGCACGCGAGACGAAATGGACCGCGCTGGCCACGGCCGAGCGGCCGAAGCCGCCGAACATCGGCCGGTAGTGGACCGGCTGCGGGGTCGGGATCGAGGCGTTGGGGTCGCCCATCGGCGCGGCGGCGATGGTGCCGCTCTTGATCACGAGGTCGGGCTTGACGCCGAAGAAGGCAGGCGACCACAGCACGAGGTCGGCGAGCTTGCCGGCCTCGATCGAGCCCACGATGTGGCCGACGCCCTGGGCGATCGCCGGGTTGATCGTGTACTTGGCGAGATAGCGCTTGACCCTGGCATTGTCGTTGTCGCCGGTCTCCGTGGGCAGACGGCCGCGCTGCTGCTTCATCTTGTGCGCGGTCTGCCAGGTGCGGATGATCACCTCGCCGACCCGGCCCATGGCCTGGCTGTCCGACGACATCATCGAGATCGCACCCAGATCGTGCAGGATGTCCTCGGCGGCGATCGTCTCCTTCCTGATCCGGCTCTCGGCGAAGGCGACGTCCTCGGGGATCCTGGCGTCGAGGTGATGGCAGACCATGAGCATGTCCAGATGCTCGTCTACCGTGTTGACCGTGTAGGGCCTGGTCGGGTTGGTCGAGGACGGCAGCACGTTGGGGAGGCCCACGACCTTGAGGATGTCCGGGGCATGGCCGCCGCCGGCGCCCTCGGTGTGGAAGGCGTGGATGGTGCGGCCCTTGAAGGCCGCGATCGTGGTCTCGACGAAGCCCGATTCGTTGAGCGTATCGGTGTGGATCGCCACCTGGACGTCCATCTCGTCGGCGACGCGCAGGCAGCAGTCGATGGCTCCAGGGGTTGTTCCCCAGTCCTCGTGCAGCTTGAGACCGCACACACCCGCCGCGACCTGCTCGCGCAGGGCCTCGGGCAGGGAGGCGTTGCCCTTGCCGAACAAGCCAACGTTGACCGGGAACGACTCCAGCGCCTGCAGCATGCGCCCGATATGCCAGGGACCGGGCGTGCAGGTGGTGGCGGCCGTGCCCGAGGCCGGGCCGGTGCCGCCGCCGAACAGCGAGGTCAGGCCCGCCATCAGGGCCTCCTCAAGGATCTGCGGGCAGATGAAATGAATGTGCGAGTCGATCCCGCCGGCGGTCAGGATCTTGCCCTCGCCGGCGATGGCCTCGGTGCCGGGACCGACCACGATGTCGACGCCCGGCTGGATGTCGGGGTTGCCGGCCTTGCCGATGCCGACGATGCGCCCGTCCCGGATGCCGACATCGGCCTTCACGATCCCCCAATGGTCGAGGATCAGCGCGTTGGTGATCACCGTGTCGACCGCACCCGAGGCTCGGGTCGCCTGGCCCTGCCCCATGCCGTCGCGGATCACCTTGCCGCCGCCGAACTTGACCTCCTCGCCGTAGACCGTGCGGTCCGCCTCGACCTCGATGACGAGGTCGGTATCGGCCAAGCGCACCTTGTCGCCGACCGTCGGCCCGAACATGTGGGCGTAGGCGCCGCGCGACATGCGAAAAGCCATCAGAGTGCCCCCATGATCTTCTGGTTGAAGCCGAATACTTTGCGGCTGCCGCCGTACGCCACCAGCATCACCTCGCGCGACTGTCCGGGCTCGAAGCGCACCGCCGTGCCGGCGGGGATGTTCAGGCGCATGCCGCGGGCCTGCTCGCGGTCGAAAGCCAGCGCCTCGTTGGTCTCGAAGAAGTGGTAGTGCGAGCCGACCTGAATCGGCCGGTCGCCGGTGTTGGCGATGGTGAGGGTGACGGTCGGCCGACCGACATTGAGCTCGATGTCGCCGGCGGCGGGGAAGAGTTCACCGGGGATCATGAATGGGTGCCTCCGAGAAGTGCGTTACGCATCGACCAAGACCGAGCTATATTCGAGCACGTGTCGCGCTGGAGGCGCTGATGGGTGAGCATGCTTTGCAGCTGATGACGGTGGACGAGTTTCTCGTCTGGGACGACGGAACGGACACGCGACATGAGCTGGCGGATGGCACCATCCGAGCGATGTCGCCACCTGCCCTGCCGCACGGCACCATTGTCGCGAATGCCATCGCGACCGTTCATGCCGGCCTTCGCGCTCGTCGACCGTGCCGACCGGTCGCCGAGGCTGGGATTCGTATCGGCGACGTCACGATGTGGCAGGCCGATATTGCCGTCACCTGCATCCCTCTGGGACGCGAAACTCTCGAGCCGACATTGGTGGTCGAAGTTCTTTCGCCTACGACCCGTACCCATGACCTCGGGCAAAAGCTCAACGACTATAAATCGTTGCCCAGCGTGCAGGAGATCTGGATGGCCGATAGCGAGCGTCGGTGGGTTCAGCTCTGGCGCCGCGACGGAGAGCAGTGGCTTGGACAGGACTTCGTAGGCAACGGGAGCTTCGAGAGCGGCGTGCTCGGTATGCCCGTCCAACTCGACGAGCTCTACGCCGACAGCGGGCTCTGACGACTCGGGCCACCTCTCACCGGATCGGCGCATGCACCGTCACCAGCTTGGTGCCGTCCGGAAACGTGGCCTCGACCTGGACCTCGTGGATCATCTCGGCGATGCCGTCCATCACCTGCTCGCGGGTCAGGACCTCCGCACCAGCCGCCATCAGCTCGGCCACCGAGCGGCCATCGCGGGCGCCCTCGACGACGAAGTCGGAGATCAGGGCGATGGCCTCCGGATGGTTGAGCTTGACGCCGCGCTCCAGCCGCCGACGCGCCACCTGGGCCGCCATGGCGATCAAGAGCTTGTCCTTCTCGCGGGGAGTCAGGTGCATGGGGTTCCCTCAGACGTGCCAGAGCCGTGGCAGCATGGGCGGCAGCCCGGCAGCGGCCGCGCGAAAGCGACACCAGAACAACGCGAAAGCACGCCGCAGCGCAAGGGCCTCGGCGGCCAGAAAACGGGCTACCAGGAGCCCGTTGACCAGCGTGGCGCCGGCTCGCACCCCGGCAGCCTCGAGCCACTCGCGGGCGCGGTCGAGCAGACCGGCAGCGTCGGGGGCGGCATAGACGAACGTCGCCGCAGCCCGCGCACCACCTAGCCCCGCCGCAGCGCCCAGCACCGAACCGTAGGCGCCGTCCAGACGGAAGCTGTCCTGCCACTGCAGCTCGCCGTCGCGGCGCACCTCGATCCGATCCAGCAGGAATCCGGCCCCGATATCCTCGCCCGACGCCTGCCGGCCGAAGACCAGAACCTCGCCCAGCATGGCCCGTGCGTCACCCGCCAGATCGATCCGCAGGGTACGCCGCAACCGGGCCCGCTCGAACAGGATCGTCTCCTGCGGGCACCATTCCAGCCAGCCGCCTTGCCCCACCTTCAGCTGCGTGCGCACGCGACAGTCTGGCCCGGTCGAGCGGTAGACCTTCTCGGCAGCCTGGCTGGTGACGAGCACGGCCGCGCCCGGCCCGACGTCGACCGCGATCGACGCACTGTCGCCAGCCACCAGCCCGCCGCCGACATTGACCAGGGCCGCCACCGGCAGATCCCCGGCCTCGTGGTGTGGGAACAGGGCGCGCAACGGCGTGCGCTGGTAGAGGCCGGTCAGCCGGGTCCGGCCATCGCGGCGGGCGAAGGCCACCCTTACCGCCGCCGCGCGCTGATCGACGCCACCCGGTATTGCCGATGCCTCAAACGGTGAGATAGCGTCGTACATCCGCATCATCGAGCTGGTCGGGCTTGCCGGACAACACCACCTGGCCCCGGTCCAGCACCGCCAGCCGATCGGCCAGCGCCTTGGCGAAGTCCAGATACTGCTCGACCAGCACAATGGCCATCTGGCCCTGGCTGCGCAACAGCTCGAGCACGCGGCCGATATCCTTGATGATCGACGGCTGGATGCCCTCGGTGGGCTCATCCAGCACCAGGAGCTTCGGACGCATGATGAGCGCCCGGCCGATCGCCAGCTGCTGCTGCTGGCCGCCGGACAGATCGCCGCCCCGCCGGCGCAACATCGTCTTGAGGATCGGGAACAGCTCAAAGATGTGGTCGGGAATGTGGCGCTCGCTGCGCGGCACCGCGCCGAAGCCCGTCTTGAGATTCTCCTCGACGGTGAGCAGCGGGAATATCTCGCGGCCCTGCGGCACGATGGCGATGCCGCGCCTCGCGCGCTCGACCGTGGACAGCCCGGTGATGTCCTGCCCGTCCCACAGGATCTTGCCGGCCGATGTCCTCACCTGACCGACGATGGCACGCAGCGTGCTGGTCTTGCCGACGCCGTTGCGCCCCAGGACGCAGGTGATCTCACCCGTGACGGCCTCCAGCGAGACGCCCCAGAGGGCTTGGCTGGCGCCGTAGTGGAGGTCGATGCCTTGAACCTGCAGCATGCTCAGCGCCCCAGATAGACTTCGATGACGCGCTGGTCGTTCTGGACCTGCTCGAGAGAGCCCTCGGCCAGCACGGAGCCTTCGGCCAGCACGGTGACCTTGGAGCCGAGCCCGCGGATGAAGTCCATGTCGTGCTCGATAACCACGACCGAATGGCTCTTCGCGATCTCACGCAACAGCTCGCCCGTGGCTTCGGTCTCGGCGTCGGTCATGCCAGCCACCGGCTCGTCCACCAGCAGCAGCTCCGGGTCCTGCACGAGCAGCATGCCGATCTCCAGCCACTGTTTCTGGCCGTGGCTGAGATCCCCCGCGAGTCGCTTGGCGGAGTCGGTGAGGCGGATGATGCGCAGCACCTCCTCGATCCGGCTGCGCTGCTCGCCCGACAGCTTGAACACCAGCGAGCGGAAGAGGTCGCGCTCGCCCTTCAGCACGAGCTCAAGATTGGTCCAGACGGTATGGCTCTCGAAGACGGTGGGCTTTTGGAACTTGCGGCCGATCCCGAGCCGAGCGATCTCGGTCTCGTCGTGGCGGGTGAGGTCGATGTTCTCGCGAAACAGCACCGTGCCCTTGTCGGGCCTGGTCTTGCCCGTGATCACGTCCATCATCGTGGTCTTGCCGGCGCCGTTGGGGCCGATGATCGCGCGCATCTCGCCCTTGTCGATGTAAAGCGAGAGATTGTTCAGCGCGCGATAGCCGTCGAACGTCACCGAGACGCCGTCGAGATAGAGCATGGAGCCTGCGGCGCGCCCGTCATGGACGGTGGTGGTGACGACGCTCATGGCTTGGCTCCTTCGCCGACCGGCAGCGCCCGCGTGGCCGCCGACGTGTCAGGCCGTCGACGGCGCAGAGACATCAGCAGCCCGGCAATGCCCTTGGGCAAAAACAGCGTGGTGGCGATGAACAGGGCGCCCAGCGCGTAGAGCCAGATCTCGGGAAAGGCGCCGGTCAGCCAGGACTTGATCGCGTTGACGCCGAGGCCGCCCACGATCGCGCCCCAGAGCGTGCCGCGGCCACCGAAGGCCACCCAGATCACGGCCTCGATCGAGTTGGCCGGGGCGAACTCGCCGGGGTTGATGATACCCACCTGTGGCACGTAGAGAGCACCGCCGATGCCGGCGAGCACGGCCGAGAAGGTCCAGACGAACAGCTTGAAGTGCTCGACGCGGTAGCCGCAGAACCGGGTCCGGCTCTCGGCATCACGGATCGAGACCAGGACCTTGCCCAGACGCGACGTCACGATGTAGCCGCAGGCGAGATAGGCCAGCGCCAGCATGATCGCCGACGCCGCGAACAGCGAGGAGCGCGTCGAGTCGGCCTGGATGTCGAAGCCGAGGATGTCCTTAAAGTCGGTCAGGCCGTTATTGCCGCCGAAGCCCATGTCGTTGCGGAAGAAAGCCAGCAGGAGCGCGAAGGTCATCGCCTGGGTGATGATCGACAGATAGACGCCGGTGACGCGGCTGCGGAACGCGAACCAGCCGAACACGAAGGCCAGCGCCGCCGGGACCAGGACCACCATCAGCATGGCGAACCAGAACATGTCGAAGCCGTGCCAGTACCAGGGCAGCTCCTGCCAGTTAAGGAACACCATGAAGTCCGGCAGGTCCGGGTTGGCGTAGACGCCGCGGGTGCCGATCTGGCGCATCAGGTACATGCCCATGGCGTAGCCGCCGAGGGCGAAGAAGGCGCCGTGACCCAGGCTGAGAATACCGCAATAGCCCCAGACCAGATCGAGGCTCAGCGCCAGGATCGCAAAGCACAGATACTTGCCGACCAGGCTCACCACATAGGTCGGCACATGCCAGGCACTCGACGGGTCGGTGGCCAGGTTGAGCACCGGCACGAGAATGGCCACCGCCAGCAGCAGCGGCACCACGATCCACGTCGCGGCAGGGAACGATTTGAGCATCTAATCAGCTCTCCACCGCGCGGCCCTTGAGGGCGAACAGCCCACGCGGTCGCTTCTGGATGAACAGGATGATGGCGACCAGGACGAGGATCTTGGCCAGCACCGCTCCGACCGTGGGCTCGAGCAGCTTGTTGACGATGCCCAGCGTGAAGGCCCCGGTGAAGGTGCCCCACAGATTGCCGACGCCGCCGAACACCACGACCATGAAGCTGTCGATGATGTAGCTCTGGCCGAGATTGGGGCTGACATTGTCGATCTGCGACAGCGCCACGCCGGCGATGCCGGCCACGCCCGAGCCCAGGCCGAAGGTCATGGCGTCGACCCAGCTGGTGCGGATGCCCATGGCCGCCGCCATCCGCCGGTTCTGGGTGACCGCGCGCATCTCCAGGCCGAAGCGGGTCAGGCGGATCACGGCCAGGAGTGCCGCGAAGACGACGAGGCAGAAGATGACGATGATCAGCCGGCTCTCGGTGATCGTGAAGCCGAAGCCCAGATCGAAGGACCCGCTCATCCAGGTCGGCGTCGAGACCTGCCGGTTGTTCGGGCCGAAGATGCTGCGCACCAGCTGCTGCAGGATCAAGGAGACGCCCCAGGTGGCGAGCAGGGTCTCGAGCGGGCGGCCGTAGAGCAGTCTGATTACGCTGCGCTCGATCATCACGCCCATGGCACCGGAGACGAGGAACGCCAACGGTATGGCCACCGGCAGCGACCATTCGAGGCCGGCCGGAAAACTGGTGCGGCAGAACTCCTGGATGACGAAGGTCGTGTAGGCGCCGAGCATGACCATCTCGCCGTGCGCCATGTTGATGACGCCCATCACGCCGAACGTGATGGCAAGGCCGATCGCCGCGAGTAGCAGGACCGAGCCCAGGCTGATGCCGTAGACGACGTTCTGGGCGGCGGCGATCAGCTTGAGGCGGCTCTCGATGGCCGCGATCTCGTCGGCAGCCGCACTGCGCCCGGCATCGGGCGTGGATGCCGGGAGCGAGGCCAGTATGCCCAGCGCTTCCTGGTCGCCGCGCGTGCCGAGCAGGGCCACGGCCTCGAGCTGATCGGCCGCGGCGGCGTCGGCCTGGCCCAGCACGATGGCGGCCCGAGCCTGCGCCAGGGCAAGCTTGATGCTCTCGTCCTGCTCCTGCGCCAGCGCCTGCTCCAGGACGGGGAGAATGCTGGCCTCGCGTGAGCGGAGCACGGCTTGGGCTGCTTCCTGCCGCTTGACCGGATCCGAGCTCAGCAGCGTGAGCCCGCCCATGGCGGCCTCGACGGCGCGCCTGATGCGGTTGTTGACCCGCACCGGCTTGAGGCCGGCCGCCGTCATCTCGGTCGGGGCCGGGTCGCCGGTGGCGGCGTCGATCAGGCTGCCGTCGGCCGCCTTGATGTAGGCGTGCTTGTCGGCAGCCAGCAGCAGCCTGCCGTCGGTCAGCGCCTGCAGCACGGGCAGCGCCCGGGCATCACCACTGGTGGCCAAGCCATTGATGCCGGCCTCGATGTCGTCGAACTTGGTCGACGCGAACTTGGCCAGCAGATCGTCGGTCGACTGGGCGGAAGCGCCTGCCATAGGACCCAGCAGACACAGAAGCATGGCAACGACGAGGCGCATGGCGGGTATCTCGTACAGACAATGGCTGCCGGAGGCGGCTGGGAGCACGGCCGCCTCCGGCAGGGGGTTCAGCAGGTGGACGCGGGCGCGCTAGCTGCCGCCGCTACCGCCGCACTTGCCGGTCTTGACATTGAAGTTGCCGCACGACATCGGCGCGCGCCAATCGGAGATCAGGTCCTTGGAGCCTTCCAGGTAGTCCGACCACTCGTCGCCCGGGACCAGGCCCGAGGTCTCGAAGACGGTGTTGAACTGGCCGTCGTCCTGGATCTCGCCGATCAGCACCGGCTTGGTGATGTGGTGATTGGGCATCATCGCCGAGAAGCCGCCGGTCAGGTTCGGCACGGCCACGCCGATCATGGCGTCGATCACGGCCGACGGGTCGGTGGTGCCGGCCTTCTCGACCGCCTTCACCCACATGTTGAAGCCGATATAGTGCGCCTCCATCGGGTCGTTGGTGACGCGCTTGTCGTTCTTGATGAACTTGTGCCAGCTCTCGATGAACTCGGCGTTCTCAGGCGTGTCGACGCTCATGAAGTAGTTCCACGCCGCCAAGTGCCCGAGCAGCGGCGTCGTGTCGAGGCCAGCCAGCTCTTCCTCGCCGACCGAGAACGCCACCACCGGGATGTCGGTGGCCTTGACCCCCTGGCTGCCCAGCTCCTTGTAGAACGGCACGTTGGCGTCGCCGTTGATGGTCGAGACCACGGCCGTCTTCTTGCCGGCCGAGCCGAACGCCTTGATGTCGGCCACGATCGTCTGCCAGTCGGAATGACCGAACGGCGTGTAGTTGATCATGATGTCCTCGGACGTGACGCCCTTCTGCTTCAGGTACGCCTCGAGGATCTTGTTGGTGGTGCGCGGGTAGACATAGTCGGTCCCGGCCAGCACCCAGCGCTCGACGCCTTCCTCGTTCATCAGGTAGTCGACGGCCGGGATCGCCTGCTGGTTCGGGGCGGCGCCGGTGTAGAAGACGTTGCGCTGGCTCTCCTGGCCCTCGTACTGCACCGGGTAGAAC
>JAPJRA010000104.1 GCA_030824835.1 Geminicoccaceae bacterium
GACCCGAAACCTGCGCGGCGGTCGGTTTCTGCTGGTTGTCGCCGGAGACGGCATTCGCGAGGACATCACTGGCCTGACGGAACTCATCAATCGCAATTCCGCTCTCGGATTCTCGTTCGGCTTGGTCGAACTCGCCCTCTACGATCTCGGCGACCAACGGGTTGTCGTGCAGCCACGGGTGCCGGTGCGCAGTCAGGTGATCGAGCGCAATGTCATGGTCCTGCCGGGTGGCGACATTCTGGTCGACACCCACACTCGTGCCGCGGAGCCCGAGCTGGAGACCAGGAACGCGGAAAGGGCTCAGGGCGATTCGAAGCAAACAGCCTATCGCCAATGGTGGGCGCCCATCGTGGCCATGCGCTTCGACGACCCGGACCAGGACCCGCCGCGGGTCCATTGGCCGAACCATGTCCGGGTCCAACTACCCTGTCCGAAGGTCTGGATCACGGCCTATCGCAACGATGCGACGCGCGGCAGCAGCGGGGTCTTCCTAGCGGGTCGGGAGCAGGAGCGCGAACGTGTGCTGGGATTGCTGGAGCCGCTGGACGAACTGGCAGGCCTGCTCCCCGAATCGACCTCTGTTCGAAACGGAACGGCAGCCGGAAAGCGCTCGCTATACACCGAGCGCGTCAATTCTAGTTTTATCTCGGACGATGACTGTCGCGAGTGGCTCACGGCATCGCTCAACCAATACGTAAATGTCCTGAGACCACGCCTGAAACAAATAATGAGCGCGCCTAGTGTATAGATGGCAACTCAAAATTTGCGAGATGGAGGCAGTTCCTCACTCGCCACGATTTCGGCGTTTGTCGATGCCACTGTCGTCGGTAGCTGACCGGAGGCTTTAGTAGCATGGCGTCTGTGCCGTGGTCTCGGTGTCGGCAAACGAGCCTGCGACCACCGCGTGGGCGGTGGTCGCATATTTCTAATGCGGGCTATCGCCCACGGGAATAGGTGCTCCCCCGACTGCGATTGAGCAGCTTGGAGATCGCCGCCTGTGCATCATGCGGTGGGAAGACGGCCTTTGGTTCATCTATCATCGCCTGATAGGCCTGGCCTCACGCCAATCGACACGCGTAGCTGACGGCGCTGATGAAGCGCAGGCTCAGGCTGGCCGAGGCGGGGACCAGCGACATGTGGCCCTCGCCTTCGAACAGTGTGAACGCCGCGTCGAGATGGGGTCGCCCCAGGGCGTTCAGCCGGTCGACCAGGTGGCGTGCCTGATCGATCATGCGAAACTCGAGCAGGCGGGCCTCCGTCTCGGCCGCATGCGCACTGCCTCGCTCGTAAGGTGCGAGCTTCTGCTCATACTCCCCGGCGGTCACCAGCAGGCGGATCGGGCCGTGTGTCGCGTCGGCCGCGAATCTGGCCTCCTCGAAGGTGATCGCCGGCTCGCCCCAGGTGATCGACGGGTTGGCCGGCACATAGGTCTGGAAGCGCTCGGGCCGGGTGAACAGCACGTGCAGCGCGAACAGGCCGCCGAAGGAATGGCCGAACAGGGTCTGACGGCTGGGATCGGTCGGATACGCGCTCGCGATCAGCGGCTTCAGGTCGGTCTCGATGAAGTCCAAGAACCGATCGGCGCCGCCCATGGGGTAGGGCAGGCGGTGGGCGCGGTGCTGCTCCGGGCCGCCGGGCAACGCTGCCGGCGTGTAGTCGAAGCCCCGCCGGACGCCATCGAAGGCCTGCTCGGTGGGGTAGCCGATGCCGACGACGACCATCGGCATCACGCCGGTGCCGCCGCGCCAGATCGACAGCACGGCCATCGTCTGCGCCATGGTGAGGAAGCTCGAGTTCGCATCCAGCATGTAGAGCACGGGAAAGCCGTCGGGCGGAGGCTCCTCCGCGGGCGCGGCAACGAAGATGCGGTAGGCCTCGCCGCTGACGCTCGCATGGAGCGTCCGCACGGAGGTGCCGGGCAGGGCCTGCGGGGTCATGCGACAAACTGGGTTCCGGCCGGCTCGCGGGTAGGGCGCGTCGCTCGGCTCGGGGCCTGCCTCAGGTCGGCCCACAGGCTTTCCGGGCTGTCCAGCTCGACATGCAGGCGGACCGTGCGGGGGCTGATGCCGAAGCGGGCGAACGAGTTGGCGCCGGGCGACTGCTGCTGGGCCGCGAAGGCGGGCACCACCAAGCTCTCGCGGCCGCCCCAGCTGACGCCGAGCCGGAACAGACGGAGGCTGTCGACGAAGGCCGGCACATCGATGCTGGCGTCGACATCAAAGGCGAAGAGGCCCGAATACCCGGTGAGCGTCGCTCGGCCGGGATGGTTGTGCCAGGCGCGATGGCGGACCTGCTCCACCTGGGGATGGCGCTGGAGGCACTCGGCCACGGCGAGGCCGGACGACATATGCTGCGCCAGCTGCAGCGGCAGCGTGCGCAGGCCACGGATGAGCAGCCAAGCCTCCAGCGGCGACAGCTTCGCACCGAGATAGGGGTAGGTGCGCAGATTGATCTGCACGATCAGCAGTGCCGCGCCGACGACCACGCCCGCCACCGTGTCGCTGTGGCCGCCCAGATGTTTCAACGCCGCATGCAGCACCCGATCAGGCCCCTGGGCGATCGGCTTCTGGAATAGGGGCGTGGCCCAGCTGTTGTCGATGACCGTGAGCACGCCCTCGGCCCGGGCGAGCTGCGCGAGCCTTCCCACATCCTGGAGCTCGAACACCATCGAGGATGGGCTCTCCAGGTAGAGCAACCTGGCGCGGGGCAGCGCCTCGACCACGGCCGCGGGATCGGACCGGTCGACATCGTCGATGAGGATCCTCAGCGGCCGCAGGAGCTTCTCGAACAGCTTGTAGGCGTCGCTGTAGACATGCCGGATCGTGACCATGCGGTCGGTCCCTACTACGACGCCCACGACTACGATCGCGGCTGGCACGTCCTGGTCGGCGAGGATGCGTTCCGTGGCAAGCCATGGGTCAGCGCCTGGCTGCCGTCGCTGATGCATTTCATGTTCCTGGACGACCCGCGCACGCAGCGAGTCGTGGGCGAGCCCGCAGCGAATCACGCCCAGCAGATCCGCAACCTCGACCGCTCGGGATTCGCCAAGGTCAAGCACGTCGACTTCCCGCACAAGCGGGCGCTGCTGGTGCAGCTGCTGCGCAAGCACTTCTTCGCCGACCGGCTGTGGGCCCCGGACAATGCCGGTGCCTGAGACGGCCGTGGCACCGCTGGATCTGGGCAACCCGCGGCTACGCCGGCTGATCGTCCGTCTCGCGCTGCCGACGGTGGCGGGGCTGGCCATCAATGCCCTGCACCACGTGGCCAATGCCGCCTTCATGGGTATGCTCGGGCCGACCGAGATTGCCGTGGTCAGCATCATCGTGCCGGTCTTCGTCGTGATCGCGGCGCTCGGCGAAGATCTGGGCATCGGCGCGACCACGGCGATCGGCCGGCATCTCGGTGGCGGATCGCGCGGCCGTGCAAGCGCCACCGCCACGACCGTGCTGGCGCTGACGGTCCCGCTCGGAATTGCTCTCTCGCTGGTGCTGCTGTGGCGGCTGAAATCGATTCTCGGCATCCTCGACGCCACGGTCACGGTTCTGCCCGAGGCCAGCCGGTATGCGGGCATCCTCGGCCTCGCCTGCGTTCTGTTGCTGGCCCAGCAGCTGTGCGACTTCATCGCGATCGCCGAAGGCAACACCCGGTTCGGCATATGGAACCTGCTGGCGGCTTTCTCGCTCAACATCGTCCTCGATCCGATCCGATCCTGATCTTCGGCTTCGGTCTCGGCGTCGCCCGGGCGGCCGTGGCCACCATCGTCTCGCAAATCGCGGCGCTCTTGGCCTACGTCGTCTATTTCCGTAACGGCTGGGACGTGGTCCGGGTGCGGTGGCGGCTACTGCGACCGGATCCGCGTCTGCTCAGGCCGGTCCTCGCGGTTGGCGTGCCAGCCACCTTCCGGGGGCTGATAGCGGCCCTGTCACTCGCTGCCATCTACGGTGCCGCCAGCCCAAACGGCAGCGACGAGGTACTGGCCGGGGTAGGAATCGCGCTTCGGCTGGTGGCGCTGGGCACGCTGCCTATCATCGGCTTCTGTCTCGGCGCCCAGCCCGTGCTGAGCTTCGCCTGCGGCGCCGGGAATTTCGCGCGCATGCTCGGTGCGCTGCGTCCACGGCGCTGCCGACCATCACGGACCAAGCGACGTTACCCGCACCGCAGAGCAAGGCGGTCGCAACTGCGGTGGCCCAGCCACCTGCACCACCGCCGCGGACGGTGAAGGCTACGGAGCCGCCAGCGCTACGACGGCCCAAGCATGCGCCGCGGCCGGCGATGGTGACGACAGCGGATCCGGGGGCGGCGGTCGGCAAGTCCGACGCCACGGCAGCGCCCGATTCCGGCAGCGGCAACCAATCGGCGGGTGGCGGGAAGTGGGCGACTGCCATGACTATCTCGCCGCGCTCGCCGCCTGGCTGCAGCGCCACAACCAATATCCGCAGCAGGCGCGAGCCTGCGGCGAGTAGGGGACGGTCCTGCTAAGGTTCACGATCGACCGCCATGGCCGGGTGCTGGCGTGGCGGATCGATCGCGGTTCCGGGTCGGCAGCGCTCGATCGCGAGATCGGGACGATGATGCAGCGGGCGGAGCCGCTGCCTCCGATACTGGACGCGATGGCGCAGTAGCAGCTCAAGCTGGCCGTGCCGATCCGCTTCCGCCTGCGCTAAGGTAAGGCTCCGCGGTACCGAGCTACGGTAACAGACACGCTAACCATCCCACGCCCGCCTCGATTCGTAGAGTCGGCCGCAACGGCACCTCGGTGCAGAGCGGAACGGGATGTCACCCACATGGTCACCGCAGTCTCGGTCTATCGCAACGGTCACGGCGAGCTGTTCTACCGGACATCGCCCACCGACGGTCGCACCGGCAGCTACCGGATCGAGGCGGCGAGCGATGCCGATCTCGATGCCTGGCTCGAGGTCAACGGCTTCCTGCCGGCACCGGCCGTGCGCGCCGCCTGAGCCGCGGTCGGGCAACGCCCATCGGTGACGGTCGGCGGATGGCGCAGGAACGCGTCGGCATCGTCCAGAACGGGCGCCACGAACCGCAACGGGGCGGCCAAGGCGGCCACGAGGCCGACATGGGCGACCCCAGGATATCGGCGCAGCTGTACCGGCGCCCCGACCGCCAGCAGCGCGTTGGTCAAGCGCTCACTGTTGCCGGGGTCGACGGTATGGTCGTCCTCGCCGGTGGCCACCAGCAAGGGTGGTGCTGCTGGCGTCACGTGGTTGATCGGCTGTGACCCCGGGCTTGCCGGCCCCGGCCCGAAGATCTGTTCCAGTGTGGCATCATGCAGGGGCAGGAAGTCATAGGGGCCGGCCAGGCCAACGGCACCCTCGATCAGCTGGCAGGATACCTGATCGTGGGCTCCCAGCCAGCGCGGATCCAGGCTCAGCATCACCGCCAGGTAGGCGCCCGCCGAGTGGCCGGCGAGATAGATGGGCCGCGTCGGCTGCTGCGCGTGCAGCCATGCCACCGCCGCCGCGGCGTCCTCCAGGAACAGCGGGTAGCGGACCTCCGGGTAGAGCCGGTAGTCGGGGATGGCGGTGACGTAGCCGCGGGCCGTGAACGCCTGGCCGACGAATCGGTACGTCGCCTTGTCCCCGCTCTCCCAGTTGCCGCCATAGAAGAAGACCACCAGCGGCGCATCGGCAGGAGCGTCTTCCGGCGCATAGAGGTCGAGATGCTGGCGTGGCTCGGGACCGTAAGCGAGATCGTGCTGGACCTGGTAGCCGTGGCTGGGCGTCAGCGCGTCGAGTACCGCCGCCCCGGAACAGGCGGCAAGACAGGAGGCCAGGGCGAGCATGGCCAGCGGGGCGGTAACCCCTCGTAGCGAAACATGGTACTTCATGGCCCGAACATAGAGCGGCCGCTCGTGCCGCCAACCCGGGCCAGCCTCGCCGACCGTTACCGCCGGTCTCGCCTGCAGGTCGCCTAGCAGGTCAGTGCCGGCGCACCAAGCTCCGCCGCGATCGGCGACACGCCCAGACCGGCAGCCGTGCCCGCTGCCAGCCGCCCGCCAGCGCGGCGCGGCGCATCCGGGGCCACGCTGCGGGTGACGTAGCTGTTGAAGTCGGTGGCCGAGAACAGAAGGTCGGGTGGCGTGCTGTGGGCGAGATGGGCGATGGCGGCGGTGACGATGTCGCCGCCCCAGCTATCCTCGATGGTCATGGCGATTCCCATGGCGACGCAGAAGTCCCGGATCTGCCTCGCCCTGGTGAGCCCGCCGACCTTGCTGATCTTCAGGTTGATCACGTCCATGGCGCCGTCGGCGTGCCCGCGCACGACCATGTCCAGACCGTCCATCACCTCGTCCAGGACGAACGGCTTGTTGGTGCGGCGACGGATGGTCAGGCAGGCAGCGTAGCTGGCGCAGGGCTGCTCGATGTGGACGTCGATGTCGCGCACGGCATCACAGACCCGAGCCGCCTCATGCATGGTCCAGCCGGTATTGGCGTCGGCGACCAGGACGTCGCCGGATTCGAGTACGGCCGCGCAGGCAAGGATGCGGGCAATATCGGCCTCGACCTCGCCGCCGACTTTGAGCTGGAACTTGCGATAGCCTTCCGCCCGGTAGGCGCCTACCCGCTCGGCCATCGCCCCGGCGGTGTCCTGCGAGATCGCCCGGTAGAGGGCGAAACTGTCGCCGTACCGCCCGCCCAGCAGGATGCAGACGGGCAGCCCCGCCGCCTTGCCCAGTATGTCCCAACACGCCATGTCGAGGGCCGACTTGACGTAGGGGTGCCCCTTGAGCGTGAGGTCCATGAGCTCGTTGAGCCGGCCGAGCTGGCGGGGGTCCTGGCCGATCAGGGCCGGCCCCAGCTCGGCGATGCCCGCGCGGGCGCCAGCGCCGTAGGCCGGCAGGTAGGCCGGGCCGAGCGGGCAGACCTCGCCCCAGCCGGTGATGCCGGCATCGGTCTCGACGGCAACCACGGTGCTGTCGAAGACCTCGACGCTGCGGCCGTCGGACCACGTGTAGCGTCCCTCGTGCAGCGGCAGCTCGACCCGCCACGCCCGGATACCGGTGATTTGCATGACTTACTCCCGCCCGATCCATTGTCGGTAGGGTTGGCTATCCTGTATCTGTCCCATTCGGCAAGAATGCGAGGATGGGAGACGGGGCGATGCGCGTGGACTGGCAAGGCGTGTTTCCGGCGCTGATGACGGAGTTCCATCCGGACGGCGGGCTCAACCTCGACCGTACCCAGGAGCACGCGCGGGCCTGCCTCGATGCCGGCTGCAGCGGCCTGATCATGCTGGGCACGCTCGGCGAGAACAGCTCGCTGGCGCCCGACGAGAAGGAGGCCGTGCTGCGTGCGGCCGTGGAGGTGGCCGACGGAAAGGTGCCGGTGATCAGCGGGGTTGCCGAATACACCACCGAACTCGGGATCGCCCATGCCCGCCGTGCCGAGCGGGCCGGCTGCGTCGGGCTGATGGCGCTCCCGTGCATGGTCTACGAGCAGGACGAGCGCGAGGCGGTACGGCACTTCCGCACGCTCGCCGCCGGCACCGAGCTGCCGATCATGATCTACAACAATCCTCTAGCCTACAAGGTGGACCTCAAGCCGGAAGGCTTCCTGGGCCTGGTCGAGTCGGCCAACATCGTGGCCATCAAGGAATCCTCGCACGACAGCCGGCGGATGACCGACAGCTGGAATGTGCTGGGCGACCGCTTCTTGATGTTCTGCGGTGTCGACGATCTCGTGTTCGAGAACGTGCTGTGTGGCGCATCGGGGTGGGTATCGGGGCTGGTGAACAGCTTCCCGGCCGAGGGGGTGCGCCTGTACGAGCTGACGCGTGCCGGCCGGATCGAGGAGGCACGGGCACTCTATCGCTGGTTCATGCCACTCCTGCACCTGGATGTGCAGAAGAAGCTGGTGCAGTACATCAAGCTGGTCAACCAGATGACCGGCATGGGCGCCGAATGGGTCCGCGCACCGCGTCTGCCGCTCGTGGGTGAGGAGCGTGTTCGGATCGAGGGCATCATCCTGCGGGCGCTCGAGACCCGGCCGTCCCTGGTCTAGCCCGATGTCGATCCTGCTCGGCGCCATCGCGGACGACTTCACCGGAGCCACGGACCTCTGCAGCATGCTCGTGCGCAACGGCATGCGCACGGTGCAGCTGATCGGTGTCCCCGAGCCCGGACTGACCGTGCCGGAAGCCGACGCCGTAGTGGTGGCGCTGAAGTCGCGGACCATCGCGGCCGGGGAGGCCGTCGCCCAGTCGCTGGCGGCGCAGCGCTGGCTCGCGGGGCAGGGGGCTCAGCAATATCTGTTCAAGTACTGCTCGACCTTCGACAGCACCGACCAGGGCAATATTGGGCCGGTCGCAGACGCGCTGCTGGACGCGCTGGGGTCCGACCTCACCATCGCCTGCCCGGCCTTTCCCGAGACTGGGCGGACGATCTTCAAGGGGCATCTGTTCGTCGGCGACCTGCTGCTGTCCGACACGCATATGCGGCATCACCCGCTGACGCCGATGACGGATTCCAGCCTGGTCCGGGTGCTGCAGCGGCAGACGACGCGAAAGGTGGGGCTCGTCTCGTTCGATGTGGTGCGACAGGGGCCAGAGGCCATTCGGAAACGCTTCGACGCGCTGAGGGCCGACGGCTGCAGCCACGCCATCATGGACGCGATCGAGGACGAGGATCTGCGTCGCCTCGGTGCCGCCTGCGCGGATATGGCGTTGCTCACCGGCGGTTCGGGTATCGCCATGGGCCTGCCGGAGAATTTCCGCCGGGCCGGGCTGCTGGACGCTGGCGGCGATGCCGATTCGCTGCCGGCAATCCGTGGCGCCGAGGTCGTGCTGGCCGGTTCGTGCTCCGCGGCGACACTGGCGCAGATCGAAGTCATGGCGCAGACCCGCCCGGTGCTGCGGCTCGATCCGATCCGCTTGGCCGAAGGCTGGGATCCAGTCGAGGCGGTGGCGTGGGCCAGCCAGCATATGTCCGATGGACCGGTCCTGGTCTATGCGAGCGCGACGCCTGAGGACGTGGC